>JAOTVO010000351.1 GCA_029863355.1 Candidatus Krumholzibacteriia bacterium | reverse complement strand
CCCAGGGCCGCGGTCACCGCGCGGAACAGATTGAGCTCGAACGCCTCTGGGTGCAGCGCGAGGCCGCGCTCGATCTGCACGTCGATGTCTTGCCAGCGATGCATGTACAGGTACGTGTTGACCAAATTGCCTCGCCGGTCGCGCGAGTCGGGGTCCAGCTCGACGGCTCGCTCGAGCGCGCGCGCGGATTCCTCCCACCGGCCCTGCCGCCGCAACACCAGGCCCATCGCCTCGAGGAGGTCGGCGTTGTTGGGCTCCTGCTTCTCCGCGATGGCGAACTCCTCCAGGGCGCGCTCGTAGTCGCGGCTACCATAATAGTGGTAGTACCCCATGGCCACGTGGCCCTGCGGCTGCCCCGGCGCGTGGCGCAGGGCCGCCTCGGCGGCCTCCAAAGCCTGATCAAGGCGCTCCTTCGTGGCCTTGTTGAAGTAGTCGTTCGCGTAGAGGCGCGCCAGCAGGGACTGTGCCTGCGCGAACGACGAATCGAGAGCGGCCGCTTTCTCGAGCATTTCGACGGCGCGCTCTCGTTCCTCGGGGCTCAACGCGCGGTCGAACGCCTCGCGCCCCTTGAGGTAGTAGTCGTAGGCGTCGAGGTTCTCGGTGGGGCGCGAGGCGAGCACCTGGCGCTCCGGCTCCAGCAGCGTGACGTCGAGCGCCTTGGCCACGTTCTCGGCAATGTCGGTCTGCAAGGCGAAGATCTGGTCGAACACGCGGTCGTAACTTTCCGCCCACAGGTGCGTGTCGTCGGAAACACGCAGGAGCTGCGCGTTGACGCGCACGCGGCTCCGCTCGCCCGACTTGTCCCAGCGTATCGATCCCTCCAGGGCGTAGTCGACGCCCAGCTCCGCGCCGATCTCGCGCAGCGACATGCCCGCACTCTTGTACTTCATGGCACTCGTGCGCGAGATCACGCCGAGCCCGCTCATGCGCGCCAACCGCGTGGTGATCTCCTCGGTGATGCCGTCGGCGAAGTACTCCTGGTCGGCCGGACCGAGATTCTCGAACGGGAGCACGACGAGCATCCGGCGCGCGGCCACGGGCCCCAGGGGAGCTCTTGTTCCACCGGGGTCAAGAAGCTGTTGGATGACGAGTACTTCGGACCCATCGTCGCGCCCGAGCACGAGCCACGTGGCGGTAATCACGACTGCCGCCACCGCCCCGATCGCCCACCTGCGCGCTCCGCGCCACCGCGACGATCCTGTGGCAGGCAAAGGCGCCTTGCCCGCGCGGATCCGCCCGATCGCGGCGCTCACCTCGTCGGCACTCGCGTAGCGCTCGCGCGGATCCTTGGCGAGCAGCCGGTCGATCACGCCCTGGAGCGCGGTGGGGGCGGCCGGGTTGTGCTTCGCGATCGGGGCGGGCGTCTCGTTGACGATGGAGTAGGTCACCGCTGACTCGTGCTCGCCGCGAAACGGCAGCTGACCGGCCACCATCTCGTAGAGCACGACCCCGAAGGAGAAGAGGTCGGAGCGATGGTCCACCGAGCCGCCCTGCACCTGCTCGGGCGACATGTAGGCCGGCGTGCCCGCCGACGAACCGGTCCGGCTGATCGCGGCCAGGTCGTGCGACCGGGCCAGACCGAAGTCGAGCACGCGCACCTGCCCCGCGCGGTCGATGAAGACGTTGTCCGACTTGACGTCGCGGTGGACGATGCCCGCGCCGTGCGCGACGGACAGCGCGCGCAGCACCTGCGCGGCCGCCTCCAGCGCGCGCTCCAGCGGGAGGGCGCCGCGCTTGACGAGGTCGCGGATCGAGTCGCCCTCGACGTACTCCATCACGATGAAGACGTGCTCCGGGGTCTCCTCGATGGCGTGGATCGAGACGATGTTGGGATGATTCAGCCCGGAAGCGGCGCGCGCCTCGCGGATCAGCCGCTCGCGCGCCTCGGGATCCTCGCGGATGCGCTTGTGGACGAACTTGAGGGCCACGCGGCGGTGGAGCCGCGTGTCCTCGGCGAGGTACACCTCGCCCATGCCGCCTTCGCCGAGCTGCTCGAGGATCTTATAGTGAAGGATCTGGCTGCCGATCATGGGGGGGAGTTTAGCCGACATCCTCTGTCGGGACAAAGGGTTTCAGTACCACCCTACGTACGAGCGGGCGCCAGGTTGCAGGGCCCGCCCGCCTTGGGAGCCGGCCGGTCGAATGCGCTTGGCAGCCGGCGGGTACGTAGCCATTATGACCGCAGCTCAAGGAGGAGCCATGAAACAGGTGTTCGTCATCGCCTCCGGCACGAGCGGCCCCTTGTGGGTCGCGCTCGCGGTGGGGGTGTTCACCCTCGCCATCGCGGGCCTCATGTTCTACCTTGCCTTTTCGTCGCGCAACGTGCGCTTCGAGGTCACGTCCGAAGCCCTGGCCATCCACGGCGACATGTTCGGGCGCACGATTCCGTTGTCGGCGCTGGACATCGATCAGGCGCAGCGCCTCGACTTGCGCCGCGAACCCCAGTACCGGGCGCGCTGGCGCACGTTCGGAACGGGGCTGCCCGGCTACAGCGCCGGCTGGTTCAAACTGAGGAACGGGGAGAAGGCGCTCCTGTTCGTCACCGACTCCCGGCGCATCGTGCGCATACCGACGAACCAGGGATATTGGCTGATGGTGAGCCCGGAGCAGCCGGAAGGATTCATCGAGTCGCTGCGCGCGGCGGCGGCGGGGGGCTGATCACCGCGCCGCCTAGCCACGCTCCATCTGCCGGATCTTGAACCCCAGCGCGACGATGAGCACGGTGATGAAGACGGTCGCGAGCCCGAAGCCGCGGCGGCGGAAGTAGTACTCTTCAACGGCGGCGTGCGCTGCGGCGACGGCTTCGGTCGCCTTGGCCAGTCCCTCGTCGGTCTTGACGGCGACCTT
>JAOTVO010000352.1 GCA_029863355.1 Candidatus Krumholzibacteriia bacterium | reverse complement strand
GACCCCTATTCCAGCCTGCTCACGTTCGGCGTCCTCGGGCTGGTCGCGACGCACGTGGTGGAGAACATCGGGATGACCGTGAACCTGATGCCGATCACCGGCATCCCGCTGCCGTTGTTCTCCTACGGTGGGTCGTTTGCGGTGGTGACCTGGCTGGCCATTGCGGTGGCGCTGCGTACCGCGTGGCAGTCACGGCAGTCCGGCTATATCGATTCCTGACAACGCGTTACGGGGCCGGGACTAGCGCCGGCCAGGGGGGGCGTCCAAATTGGTGCCCCTCCGACTCATGGCGCGCATGGCCTGGTTCAAGAAGGAACGCAAACCGCGCACGACCGACCGGATCAAGCGTGAGATCCCGGCGGACGCGTGGGAGAAATGCGACGAGTGCGGACACATCGACATCCGCGACCGTTTCATTCGCGCGGCCAACGTGTGTCCCAATTGCGGTCACCATCGCCGTGTCAGCGCCCAGGAGTACATCGATCTGCTGGTTGACGAGGGCTCGTGGCACGAGCTCCAGGGCGCGTTGAGATCTGCCGATCCCCTCGACTTCGAGAATTACGAAGACCGGTTGAAGGCCGCCCATCGGAAGGCCGGTCCGTTCGACGCCCTGCGCGCGGGATTCGGCCGCCTCGACGGGCTCGCCGTGAACATCGGCGTGATGGACTTCGCGTTCATGGGCGGGTCGATGGGCTCAGTGGTCGGGGAGAAGATCGCGCGATTGGCGCGCCGCTCGATCGACAAACGCCAGCCGCTCGTCATCGTGTCTGCTTCGGGCGGCGCGCGCATGCAGGAGGGCGTGCTGTCCCTGATGCAGATGGCGAAGACGTCCGTGGTGCTGGCCGAGCTGGCGGCGAAGAGCCTGCCATTCATCTCGATTCTGACCAACCCGACGACGGGTGGCGTGTCGGCGTCCTACGCGATGCAGGGTGACGCGATCCTCGCCGAACCCGGTGCGGTAGTCGGGTTCGCGGGACCGCGCGTCATCAAGCAGACGATCGGCCAGGATCTGCCGGAAGGGTTCCAGACAGCGGAGTTCCTGGTGGATCACGGCATGGTCGACTTGGTCGTTCCCCGTACCGAGCTCAAGGGCACGACGGCGCAACTCCTGCGGCACATGACCGGCACCCGACCGGCCGAGGATGCCGCCTGAGCGGTTGGTCGTTCGCGGACGCCTGCCGCTACCTCTTTGCCCGACACGCCGGTCACACCACGTGGAGCCTCGGTCCGACGACTGCGTTGCTGGCCGCGCTGGGGCACCCTGAACGTCACTATCCTACTCTTCACATTGGCGGCACCAACGGTAAGGGCTCCACGTGTGCGTTTCTCGCCGCTGAGCTTGCCGCACGGGGCCTCAAGGCTGGCCTGTACACGTCTCCCCACCTCGTGAGCCCGTGCGAGCGGATCGTGGTGGACGGATCGGCGATTTCGGCGGACGCCTTCGCCGAGTGGACGGCACGGCTCCGACCCGTCATTGAACGCACCGAGGCGAGCTTCTTCGAGGCGGTCACCGCGATCGCCTTCGCGGATTTCGCGGCCCGGGGCGCGGATGTCGCCATCGTGGAGGTGGGGTTGGGCGGTCGGCTGGACGCGACCAACGTCATCACCCCTCTCGTCAGCGCCGTCACCAAAGTGGCGCGTGAGCACACGGACTACCTGGGCAGCGATCCCGCCGGCATCGCTCGGGAGAAGGCTGGGATCGCGAAGCGCGACGTGCCGTTCGTGACCGGCGAGCCTGATCCCGCGCTCCGGGCCGTGCTCGTGGCAACCGCGCGGTCCCTCGGAGCCCACCCGATTCGGGTCGTCGCAGACCATGGACCGGGCACGGGGCGGCTGGGTCTGCGCGGGGCGCACCAGTGACACAACGCCAGGGTGGCCCTGGGGGTTCTGAACGAGCTGCCTGCCGCGCTCGGGGGCCCTGCGGGGTCCGCGGTGCCGCCCAGCTTCGCGGACGCCTTTCTGGCGGGCCGCTTCGACGTACGGGGTTCGTGGATTTTCGACGTGGCGCACAATCCCGACGGCATGGGTGTTCTCGTAGCGACGCTGGAGGAGGCGCAGCCGGCACGGCCGCTCAAGGCGCTGGTCGGAATCCGCGGTGACAAAGAGTGGCGGGCGATGCTCGAGGTGCTGCTCCCGGCGCTCGAGGGGTGCGTGCTGACGGCGCCGCCGTCTGTGCCTGCGGGTCAGCAGTGGCCCCTCGCGGACGTGCGGGCTTGGGCAGCCGGGCGACCCGGCGGCGCGGCGGTCGAGGTCGAGCCCGACTTCGACCGGGCACTAGTGCGCGCGCGTGCCGGCGCCGCCACGACGCTGGTGACGGGGTCGTTTCACACCGTGGGAGACGTCCTCGGCCGCTTGCCCGGGTTCGCGCCGCTCGGCTAAGTTGTTGTGATGCAAGCGAAAGCGCTTCCCGGGTTCCGGGAATTCTACCCCGAGGACCTGGCCTTCCGGAGCCATATCTTCGCCACCTGGCGCGCCGTGGCGGCGCGCTACGGGTTCGAAGAATACGACGGCCCGCCGCTCGAGCCACTCGACCTCTACACCGACAAGAGCGGCGAGGAGATCGTGGGGCAGCTGTACAACTTCCGCGACAAGGGCGATCGCGAAGTGGCGCTGCGTCCTGAGATGACGCCGACGCTCGCCCGCATGATCGGTGCTCGGGCACAGGCCCTGCGCAAGCCGATCCGGTGGTTTTCCATCCCGCAGCTGTTCCGTTACGAGCGACAGCAACGGGGGCGCTTGCGGGAGCATTTTCAGCTGAACATGGACATCGTCGGCGAAGCGGGGCCGCTGGCCGACGCCGAACTGATCGCCGCGGCCATCGACATTCTGCGCGCCTTCGGACTGGGT
>JAOTVO010000349.1 GCA_029863355.1 Candidatus Krumholzibacteriia bacterium | reverse complement strand
GACCCCGTACGCGGCCAGAGCCTCCAGGTGCCGCCCCGCACCGCACGCCAGATCGAGCACGGGTCCGCGGCCGGAGAGCAACTCGCCGAACGCCCCCACCGTGCGCGCCGCCTCCGCCGCGTCGCGGCGACCGTACACCACGGGGTAGAGCTCCCCGAATGCGACCTCGTACCACTCCATGCGCCCCGTCACTCCTCCCTGGCGTGCGGCTCGCGCGGGCGCACCAGCACCGTGTCGCGCTGGAAGCGCTCGTCGTCGCGCTCCGGGTGGCTCTCCGTATAGTGCAGCCCCCGGCTCTCGCGGCGGTGCATCGCCGACTCCACTATGCGCTCGCCCACGAGGATGATGTTGCGCAGCTCGAGAAGATCCTGTGTCACTCGGCAGTTCCAGTAGAGAGCGTGCACCGTTTCCGCCATCGCGCGCATGCGCCTGCGCGCGATGGCCAGGCGCTGGTCGCTGCGCACGATGCCCACGTAGTCCCACATGACGCGCCGCGCCTCGTCCCAGTCGTGCTCCAGGATGACCGCCTGCTCTAGCTCCCCCGCGCCTTCGCCGCTCCACGGCCGCGGACGTGGCGCCCGCGCCGAGCGATCCAGGTCGCCGACCAGACCGTCGTGCGTGCGCTTGGCGAACACGAGCGCCTCGAGAAGCGAGTTGCTGGCCAGTCGGTTGGCCCCGTGCAGCCCCGTGTGGCTCACCTCGCCCACGGCGAACAGGTTGGGAACCGAGGTACGGCCGAAGGAGTCCACGTCGATGCCGCCGCAGAAGTAGTGGGTGGCGGGTACCACGGGAATGGGGTCGCGGCGAATGTCGATCCCCAGCGCGGCGCAGCGCTCGTAGATGTGCGGAAAGCGCTCCTCCAGGAATGCCCCGTCGCGGCCCGTCATGTCGAGGTACACGCACGGGTCGCCGGTGCCCTTCATCTCGTTGTCGATCGCGCGCGCCACGATGTCCCGCGGCGCCAGCTCCGCGCGCGCGTCATATCGCTCCATGAAACGCTCCCCGTCCCGCCGGATCAACCGCCCGCCTTCCCCGCGCAACGCCTCGCTGAGCAGGAACGACTTCACGTCCGCGTGGTGGAGACAGGTGGGGTGGAACTGGACGAACTCGAGGTTTGCGATGCGCGCGCCCGCGCGGTAGGCCATGGCCAGACCGTCGCCCGTCGCGATGTCGGGGTTGGTCGTATAGAGGTAGACCTTGCCCGCCCCGCCCGTGGCCAGAATCGTCCGGCGCGCCGCGAACGCCTCCACGCGCCCCGTCTGCACCGAGAGGACGTACGCCCCGAAGACGCCGTCGGCAGCCTGCCCGGCGCTCAGCGCCTCGAGGTGCCGGCCCTGGATGAGGTCGACGGCCATGTGGTAGGGAAACACCTCGACGCGCCCGTGGACGCGGACCGCTTCCAGGAGGCGCTGTTCCACTTCGCGCCCCGTCAGGTCCTTGCAGTGGACGATGCGCTTGCGCGTGTGCCCGCCCTCGAGGCCGAGAGCGAACCGCGCGCCTTCGCGGGCAAAGGGCACGCCCAGCTCCAGGAGATCGCGGATGCGCGCCGGCCCCTCGCTGACCACCATCTCGACGATCTCCGCGCGGCATAGCCCCGCGCCCGTCGCGATGGTGTCGCGCGCGTGCATGGCGAAGCTGTCGTCGGGGTCGAGGACGGACGCGATCCCACCCTGCGCGAGGTTGGTATTCGAGTCCACGGGCTCCTTCTTGGTGACCACGTGGACCGAGCCATGCTCCGCCAGGTTGAGCGCCAGCGACAGGCCGGCGATCCCCGAGCCGATAATGAGGAAGTCGCTCTCTTTCACGGCGTGGATGTCCAAACGGCAGTGAGGACACGGGTTACGCCCACGTCTCGGGGATGCACACGGGAATCTTAGGAAACGGGGCACCCCGTTGCAACATCTAACCCAGTTGGGATGCACATTGCACGCGGCGCCCGCTCTGCGCTGCGCCCACGCCCACCCGTGAGGCCAAAGCAAGTGCTGACAGAGGATTACGGCGACGGAGGTGGTTCGGTAACTGGCATGTTCGTTGCGTATTCGGCCCCGGAATACTCCAGACATACGCTGACCAATGGCGGTGGGAGACTGAACTAGGAGGTAGAATCGATGTTGAAGCGATTCCTCGTCTTCATCGGGGTTGCCGCTGTCGCCTTCGGCGCCCTGGCCGGTTGCGATAGCGACCAGAATCAGCAGCGGTCGATAATGTTCGTTACGTCGCTGAACTGCGGCGCACCCGGGGTGCTCGACGCCCTGGAGCAGGGAGACACGCTGTGGGATCCGGCCGCCGGTCCGCCGGTTCCCTACACGGTTGACGACTTCATTTCGGAGGACTGGATCGAGGTGACGTTCGCCAACAAGCCGTACAACCCAACGGTCCTTACCGGGAGCGGCGCACCCCACGGCGACTATATCGTTGAGGGCTACGTGATCACGTGGGTCCGCTCCGACGGCGGTCCCGTTCCGCCCCCGCGCGAAGAGGCGATGGGGGTCAGCGTGCCGTCGCTCGACGAGACCATCGCCCTCGTGCGCCTGGTCTCGATGCAGGAGAAGATCACGCCGCTCATAACCGGCCTGCAGTACGGAGGCGCGCCCGGCTTCACCATGACGGCGGTCATCGACTTTTTCGGTCGCGAAGCGGGCACCGATCGCCAGACGACCTTCCGCTCGCAGATCAGCGTCGAGGTGGACGACTTCATCGTCAAGACCAGCGACAAACCGGACCCAGGCTGCTAGCAAGACGAGACGACGTTCGGTATTTCCAACCGCCACCGCGAAGCCGCGGGCATCGCCCGCGGCTTCGCGGCTTGTTCAGCACTTCTGCATGCGGGCCATGATCAGGCGCTCGGCG
>JAOTVO010000350.1 GCA_029863355.1 Candidatus Krumholzibacteriia bacterium | reverse complement strand
GCCCGATGGGCGCGAGATCGCCTTCTTCTCCGAGCGGAGCGATTTCTTCATCAGTCTGTGGATCGCCGACGTCGAGACGGGTCGGATCAAGCGCAAACTCGTGAAGTCCGGCTTCTCCACGGATTTCGAAAGCCTGCGGTTCATCTATTCGAGCGGCGCCTTTTCGCCGGATGGGCGCTGGTTCGCGCTGGCGGCCAAGCGCAAGGAGCGCGAGGATATCGTCATCATCGACGCGCGCCGTGGCCAGGTCGAGCGCCGCATCCGCCTCCCGCTCAACGGCGTCACCAGTCCCAACTGGTCCCCGGACGGCCGGCGCCTCGTGTTCACCGGCTCGGACGGCGGCCTGAGCGATCTCTACATCGTCAATGCCGACGGGTCCGGGCTGGAGCGTCTGACGAACGACAAGTTCGCCGACCTCCAGCCGGCGTGGTCGCCCGACGGCAAGACCATCGCCTTCACGACCGATCGCGGCGCCGACACCGATTTCCAGCTGCTGCGTTTTGGCAACATGCGGATCGCGCTCTATCATCTCGATACCGGGACGATCGAGTACCTCGGCCACATGGAGGACGGGAAGAACATCAACCCGGCGTGGGCGCCTGACGGGCGGTCGCTCGCGTTCATCTCAGACCGCACGGGGATCAGCAACATTTTCCTGTACGATTTCGGCGACGGCGAGATCTATCAACTGTCGAATGTGATCACGGGGATCACCGGCATTACGGCGCAATCGCCGGCGATGTCGTGGGCCGCGCAGGCAGACCGTTTGGCGGCCCTGTACTACCAGGACGGCGAGTACGACATCTACGTGGTCGACAACCCGCGGCAGCTCAAGAAGGAGCCGTATCGCAAGCCGCCGGGCCCGCGGGCCTACGCCCTGCTCCGACGACCGGGGACGGACACGGCGGTGGCCGTGGCCGCGACCCCGGCGGCCGAGCCGCGCGCCGATTCCGTCGCGGCGGGGCGCGCCGCAGCCGGACCCGTCGTGCCTACCCCGCCGCCCGCGGCCTCGGTGTATCGCGCCCCAGGCGGGTTCCGCGCATCGGCGATCCCGCAACCCGCCGAATCGACGACGGCGCCCCGACCGGTGACCGTTCGCGAGCTGCTCGATGCCGCCGAACTCGCCCTCCCCGACACGCTGGAGTTCGGATTCCGGGAATACCGCACGCGCTTCACGCCGGACTACGTCGCCCAGCCGACCATCGGGTACTCCTATGACAACTTCAACCGGGGATTCTACGGGGGCGCAGCCTTTTCGCTCTCAGACATGCTCGGCAACAAGTCCCTGATCTTCTCCGGCGCGATCAACGGACGCCCACAGGAAGCCCAGATCCTCACGGCGTACGTCAACCAAGGGCGGCGGCTCAACTGGGCAGTCGGGTTCCAGCAGCAACCCTACTACTTCTACGCCGCGTACACGCCACCCACGCCGGTCAACCTGCCCGGAGGGCCCGGTTTTCAGGAAACGGTGCGTCTGCAGCGCAACGTCTGGCGGGAGATCTTCCTCGACACCGCGTACCCGTTCAGCCGCTTTACGCGCGCGGAGTTCGGCCTCCGCGCCGTCGGCATCCAGGAAGACCTGCTGGTGCAGGACAACTTCTACGACGCGAACGGCTTCTACCTGGGCTCCCCGGACCTGCGCACCATTTCACTCGGCTCAACCTACTTCGCGCAGCCCTCCGTCGCGCTGGTGCACGACCGTACGCTGTTCGCCTACGTCGGGCCCTTCGCCGGACGGCGTTACCGCCTCCAGCTCTCGCCGTCGATCGGTGAGTGGAGCTTCATCGGCACCCTCGGCGACGTGCGCCAGTACGTGTATTTCCGCCCCTTCACCGTGGCCTTGCGGGGCATCGTGTTCAGCCGGTTCGGACGCGACGCGGACCGCTTCCCGGTGTTCATGGGCACGACCGAACTGATCCGGGGCTACACCTACAGCTCCATCGTCAACAACGAGTGCGCGTCGTCACAGGGCGGATGCACCGTGCTCGCCCAGCTGACCGGATCGAAGGTCGCCGTCGCCAATGCCGAGCTGCGCTTCCCGCTGTTCCAGTGGCTCGCGCTTGGCTTCCTTCCCGTCGCGCTGCCGCCGATCGAAGCCGCACTGTTCTATGACGTCGGCGTCGCGTGGAACGAAGGACAATCCCTGGGCTTCAGCGGCGGCGGGCCCACGGTCCGCACGCCGCTCCGCTCGTGGGGGGGATCGCTGCGCGTAAACGCGCTCGGCATCATGATCCTGCGCTTCGACTACACGAAGCCCCTCGACCGCTCCTTCCGAAGGGCGTACTGGACGGTGAGCTTCGGCCCGACGTTCTAACGCCGCGCGGCGGACAATTGCCCAGGCCTCGCCACCCGTCTATCTTGGACGGCGGCGAGGCCTATTGCGTAACCTCCTGTCCTACTTCCTGTTCGCGTTGCTCCTCGGCGTGGGCTGTCGCTCGCGCACGCCAGGCGGCGCTGTTTCCGGGAGCCCCCGCGCAGACCGCGTCGCGGGTCGCCTGACGGCGACGGCCGTGCGCGTGAAACCAGCGGGGGGCGCTTGGGAACTCTATCGCCTGCCGGCACTTACGCCCGTAGAGGGCAGCACCGGCCGGCTGCCCCGCGTCGATACGCTCGTGGGGATCGACATCGAATCCGACGTGCTGTACCTGCGCACCGTGCGCGACGACATCCTCGCCCTGGACCTCGTCGGTGCGCGGGTGGACACGGTCGCGGCCGGGTCGATGCGCACCACGTTGGGGCCGGACGGGACCCTGTTCGTCGTCGACGGCCGGCGCCACGTGACGTCGCTCAAGCGCCGCGTGCGGCGCGCCTGGCCGGACACGCTCCCCACACTGCCGGAGGTCGTCTTTG
>JAOTVO010000348.1 GCA_029863355.1 Candidatus Krumholzibacteriia bacterium | reverse complement strand
CACGCGGCGAAGGCGGCGAGCAGCAGCACGCCCAGCCCGTGGATCGCGTGGCGCGCCAGCGCCTCGAGTCCGTCCCGGGGCGGCCGGCCGATGAGGCGGGTCACCGCCGCGCCGGGCAGGAATATCCCGTAGCCGGCCAAGAGCGCCAGGCGTAGCGCCTGGCCCGGCGGGCCGTCCACCAGGGGCGCGGCGTAGTAGACCGCCGTCAACGCCACCAGGGCGGCGAGTCTCGAGCGAGGGGATCGGAGCATGGCCATGGCGCGTCGTTACCGATCGTGCCGCGTCGCTTCGCGTGAGTCCGCGTCCGCGCCGGGACCGAGCGGCTAACGTTTTGTGTTTATAGCAGATGTGGCCGTGTGTTAGAATGACTTTCTGGTAGTAGCCGGTCGGTTCTCCATGAGGATTTTCGTCGTCTCCCCCGACAACACCCGGTGCCTTCCCCGTCCGGAGCGGCGGCGCGCCCGCGCAAAGCCCGCGGGGGGCTCGTCATGAGGACGCAGTCGCGCCGGCACGGCATCCTCGTGCTGGAGAACCACTTCGAGATGGGCGGCTCGGAGAAGAAGCTCTTCGATTTCATGGAGCGGATCGACGCCAGCCGTTTTGCGCTCAAGGTGTGTTGCCTCAAGGAGGGCGGACACTTCAAGCCGGCGCTGGAACGCATGGGCATTCCATTCTACGAACATCTGTTGCGCCATCGTTTCGACGCGCTCGCCTACCGCCGGCTCGCGCGCATCATCCGCGCGGAGGACGTTCGCCTGGTGTACACCTTCGGACACCCCAATACCGTTCTTTTCTCCAGCTTCGCGCGCCGCACCGGACGCATCGAGAGGCTGGTCATCTCCTACCACGCCATGGGCAGCACGCGTGGAGGGCGGCTGGCGCCGGCGTGGCTGCGGCCGTTCATCCTCGGCGCCGACGCCCTGCTCGCCGTCTCCGAGACGCACCGGCGCTATCTCTGTGAAGTCGAGCGCCTCCCCGCGGCGCGCATCGAGGTGATCCACAACGGCGTCGACCTAGAGCGCTACCACCCGGCCACGCCGGACGAGCGCGCGTCGGCAAGGCGCGCGCTGGGCCTGTCCGAGCGCGATGTGGTCTTCGCGGCCGTGGCCTCGCTCAAGCCCATCAAGCGCATCGACCTCTTGCTCGAAGCCATCGCGCCGGTGATGCGCGCGCGCGACGACGTGCGCCTCGTGGTGGCCGGTGACGGCCCCGACCGCGGCGCGCTCGAACGCCAGGCCGCCGCGCTGGGCGTGGACGGGCGCGTCTCCTTCCTCGGCGTGCGCGACGACGTGGCGGAGGTGCTGCGCGCGAGCGACGCCGCCGTCCTCTCCTCGCGCATGGAGGCGTTTCCCAACGCCGTCCTCGAGGCCATGGCCGCGGGGCTCCCGCTGGTCAGCACCGACGTGGGCAGCGTGCGCGAGATGGTGGTGCCGGAGGAGAGTGCGCTGCTGGTGCCGCCGGAAGAGGCCGAGACGCTGCGCGCCGCCATCGAGCGGCTCGCCACCCACGCGGATACGCGAGCGCGCCTGGGCCGGCGCGGCCGCGCCATCGTAGAGGAGCGCTTCGGCCTGGAGCGCATGTGCGCCGCCCGCGAGGATCTCTTCACCCGGCTGCTCGACGAGAGGGGAGCGGCGTGAACTTCTTCAAGTTCGTCTTCGGACACCGGGGTGGGGGCAATCTCGTGCGCCGCGGCGCGCAGATCGCGAATCGGTTCGGGCACACGCCCGCGCGCATGGGCGCGCGCTTCGAGCGCTTCATGGACGTCCTCGAAGCGTCCGGCGTGCGGCCTACCTTTCCCATCACCGCGCTTCCCTTGAGCCGCAACGATGCTTTCGCTCACCAGCTCCTGGCGCGCGGCGCTGAGCTGGCAGTGCACGCGTGGTCGCACATCGACCTCACCACGCTGGACTACCCGGGCCAGTCGGAGCACATGGGGAAGGCCGTGCGCCTGTTTCGCGAGCACGGCGTGCCCTTCACGGGCTTCCGCGCGCCGTACCTGCACTGGAATGAGGACACCATGCGCGTGGTCGAGGCGTTCAAGTTCCGCTACAGCTCCAATCAGGCCATCTGGTGGGACGTGATCGATGAGACGCCGCTGGACGCGCGCGCGCGCGACGGCCTCACCCGCGGCCTCGCCTTCTACAATCCCTTGCGCGCCGAGGAGACGCGCGCGCTCCCGGTGCGCCGCCGCGGCTTCGTCGAGATCCCGGTGACGCTCCCCGACGACGAGATCCCGCTGGACCGCATGGGCATCCACGACCCGGCGTTCCTGGGCACGATGTGGCGGGACATCCTCGAGCGCGTCTACGAGCGCGGCGAGCTCTTCACGCTGCAGCTGCACCCGGAGCGCATCGACTTCTTCACCGAAGCGCTGCGCGGTCTCCTGGCGGCGGCGCGCGCCAAGAAGCCGCCGGTGTGGATCGCCACCCTGGACGCGATCGCGCAGTGGTGGATCGACAAGGCGCACAACCGCGCCGACTTCACGCGCGACGGCGCCGGGCACCGCGCGTCGGTGCGCGCGAGCGAAGGGGCCACCGTCACGGTGCGCGAGAACGGCAAGGAGCGCGCCGTGGAGCCGGGCACCATCGCCGTGGCGGGCGCGGAGCGCCCCTGCGTGGGGGTGGCGCCGGGGAGCGACCGCGCGGCGTTGCAAGTGCTCGCCGACCTCGGCTACGTGGTCGAGGTGGGCGACGACGTTACCGAGTTTGCCGTGCACCTGGGACGCGTCGAGGACGCCGCGTTCGACACCATCGCCCGCGCCGTGGCGGCCGTCGAACGCTGCCCCGGGCCGCTGGTGCGCTTCGGAACCTGGCCGCGGGGAGCGCGCGCGGCGCTCGCCGTCACCGGCGACATAGACGCGCTCACCA
>JAOTVO010000347.1 GCA_029863355.1 Candidatus Krumholzibacteriia bacterium | reverse complement strand
ATGACGCAGACCGAGGAGCTGCTCGTGCTGGAGCGCGACGTGCTCCCCTACCAGCCCGATCTCGTCGTCGTCGTGTTCGTGCCGCTCAACGACATCGACGACATGGACCCCGCCACGACCTTCGAGCCGCTGCGGCCGTTCTTCCAGCTGACAGAGGAGGGAGAGCTCGCGCTGGACCGGTCCTTCGCGCGCACGCCGGCGTTCCGGGCGCGCCGACGCGTGGGCTGGCTCAAGCAGCGCTCGGCGCTGGTGTCGCTCGTCGCCGAGCGCACCAACGCGCGCGCCCTGGCGCGCCGGAAACCGCCGCCCGCGCCGGGGGCGCCCCGTCCGGTCGGCTACCTGTCGCTCTGCACCGATCGCCCGGAGCCGCGCTACGTTCGCGGCTACGAGCTCTGCAAGCGGGTCGTCTCGCGCATCGCCGGCGCGTGCGAAGCGGGCGGCGCCTCGCTCCTACTGGTCTGCGCCAACGGGGTGTACGACCCCGGGGAAGTGGCCGCGCTGAGGCGCGCGTCGCCCTCCTTCTACCCGGGCTTTTTCGGCAGGGATCTCTGCCGCTGGGCCGCCTGGAACGAGATCGCGTGCGTAGACCTGCAGCCGGCGTTCGCGGCCCGCTTCGAGGCGACGGGGGAGAGGCTCCACTGGGCGCACTGGAACTACGCCGGGCACCGGGTGGTGGCACAGGCGCTCATCGGGGCGATTGCGGAGCGGATCCCGTGAGGGACGAATGATGTTGGGAAGGCTGGCGAATCGGTTATTGCGGACGGTGGGACTTAAGCTGGAGCGCGTCGACGAGCGAGGCTGGTACGTGGGAGACGTTGCCAATCGTGTTTCCACGTCGATCGACGTGGGGGCGGCGTACGGGACGCCGCGCTTTTACGCACTCAACCAACCCGCACGCCGAACTGTTTCTGATCGACCCGGTGGGAGAATAGGAAGCGTCGTTTCGCACGATTCTGGAGCGACGCAGAGGCGGTTATGAGATCACCGCGCTGGGCGATAAGACCGGGAGCATTGTCATGAACGTCCAAGTGGACCATCTGACGAAGAGCTCGATGCTGGAGCACACGCGTTTGACCAGGTTGTCCGGACGGGTCGAACGGAGGGAGGTGCCGCTCAAGAGACTCGACGACGTGGTTCGCGACCACGCCTTGCACCCGCCCTTCGGTGTCAAGATCGACGCCGAGGGATTCGAGCTGAAGGTCGTTCTCGGCTCCGAGGAGACGCTCGGTGCGTCCGCGTTTCTCATCGTGGAGGTCTCCGTGCAGAAGCGATTCGAGGGGAGTTGTGGGCTCGTGGATTTCGTCGATGAAATGCGCCGGCGCGGCTTCGGCGTGGGGAACGTCTTGAGCGCCCATCCAGACTGGCACGGGCTGGTGCGCTTCATGGACATCCTCTTCGTCCGTAAAGGCCAATCCTGGCTGCCCAAGCGCTAGGTTGTGGCCCGGGAGCCCGTCCTGGGCGGACGATGGCACCCCAAGGCCTTCAGCCGGTCATCGAAGCGGTCGCCGGGCAGACTCGGGGGCCGGCGCAAGCCATTCTGCCAGAATAAGTTAAACACCTTGTCCTCCCCGCGCCCCGCCCCATGGCCAGGCGGTGAAAAATACCTGAATCACCCCCTTGACACCGTCCGAGGCTGTGCTATATTCGCCGGTACCTTCACTTATGTGGATGGGCGGGAGTAGTGTCCCCTCGTCCGCCTGATCTTTGAAAACAGAATAGTGTGCGTGAGCTCTAGTCATTCTTGATTCGAGCCTCAAGGCGTCCCCTTCCTTTCGGGGTCGGGGGCGGGCTTGTGGTTTTACGTACTCGAGAACGAACCGGTTCACGGCGCGCACGCAGTCCGCGTGCTCGGCTGTTCGCAGCGGGGTGCGCGTTCGTATGTGTTGTCGTGGCCGCGTTTTTGGATTCTTACTCTACAACGGAGAGTTTGATCCTGGCTCAGAACGAACGCTGGCGGCGTGGATTAGGCATGCAAGTCGAACGCGAAAGGGTCCTTCGGGACCCGAGTAGAGTGGCGAACGGGTGAGTAACGCGTGGGAAACCTGCCTTCGAGAGGGGGACAACAGCTCTAACGGGCTGCTAATACCGCATGAAGCCGTGGTTCGCATGTGCCGCGGTGAAAGGGGGCCTCTGCTCGCAAGCTCCCGCTCGAAGATGGTCCCGCGTCCTATTAGCTTGTTGGTGGGGTAACGGCCTACCAAGGCGACGATGGGTAGCCGGCCTGAGAGGGTGGTCGGCCACACTGGGATTGAGATACGGCCCAGACTCCTACGGGAGGCAGCAGTCGAGAGGCTTCGGCAATGGGGGAAACCCTGACCGAGCGACGCCGCGTGGGTGATGAAGGTCCTCGGACCGTAAAACCCTGTCAGGTGGGATGAAACGCCATTCGGCGAACAACCGAGTGGTTTGACAGTACCACCAGAGGAAGCTCCGGCTAACTCCGTGCCAGCAGCCGCGGTAACACGGGGGGAGCAAGCGTTGTTCGGATTCATTGGGCGTAAAGAGCTCGTAGGCGGCTCCGCCAGTCAGGGGTGAAAGCCCACGGCTCAACCGTGGATACGCCCCTGAAACTACGGAGCTTGAGTCCGGAAGAGGAAAGCGGAATTCCTGGTGTAGCGGTGAAATGCGTAGATATCAGGAGGAACACCGGTGGCGAAGGCGGCTTTCTGGTCCGGTTCTGACGCTGAGGAGCGAAAGCCAGGGGAGCAAACAGGATTAGATACCCTGGTAGTCCTGGCCGTAAACGATGGGCACTAGGTGTGGGAGGATCGACCCCTTCCGTGCCGCAGTTAACGCATTAAGTGCCCCGCCTGGGGAGTACGACCGCAAGGTTGAAACTCAAAGGAATTGACGGGGGCCCGCACAAGCGGTGGAGC
>JAOTVO010000346.1 GCA_029863355.1 Candidatus Krumholzibacteriia bacterium | reverse complement strand
GGCAGCACCTCGCGCTCTTCGCTCACCAACCGGCGGAACTCCTCGATGCCGAGCTTGGCCACGAGGAACTTGACGCGGGCGCGGTTGCGGTTCTTCTTCTCACCGAGGCGGGCGAAGACCCGGCCCACGGCCTGCGCCAGCGGCAGGATCTCGCTCTCGGGCGCGAACTCCACCAGCAGCTCGGCCTGGTAGGGGTTGGTGCCCAGCCCGCCGCCCACGTAGACGTCGAAACCGCGGACCGGCTCGCCGTCGACCTCCTCGACCCGGGCGATGTAGCCCAGGTCGTGCATCATCACCAAGCCGCAGGCCTCGTGGGCGCAGCCGGAGAAGGCGGGCTTGAACTTGCGGCCGAAGTCCTGGCAGTCCGGGTGACCGAGCAGGAAGCGAAACAGCGCGTCCGCGTAGGGAGTGACGTCGACGGCCTCGGTGCGGCAGACCCCGGCGATCGGGCAGCCGGTGATGTTGCGCACGCCGTTTCCGCACGCCTCACGGGTGGTGATGCCCACGGCGGCGAGGCGCCGCATCAACGTGGGGCCGTCGTCCAGATGCAGGTAGTGGAGCTGCACGTCTTGGCGGGTCGTGATGTGGAGTATGCCGTCGGAGTAGTCCTCTGCGCACTCGGCGAGCACCTCGAGTTGCTCCGGCGTAACGCCTCCATACGGAATCTTGATCCTGACCATGCCCGGCGCGTGCCAGAGAGTGTCCGGCCCCTTCGTTGGCGCATCGGGGTAGTCGAGGTCGCGACTGTCGATGCCGTCGTGGCGCTGGCCGTTGTCGTAGCGCTGCCCATACATGCCGCGCCGCAAGCGGGTCTCGGCAAAAACGCGCTCGTCGATCTTCTCCTGGCGGCGCAGCTCGAGCTGGGCCTCGAAGAGATCGATCTCCTCGGCCAGGTCGGGTGGCATCTCTGATTGCAGGCGGTCTTTCCAGGCGGCCGCGTCGCGCATTCCGTCCTCCGTGGGGCGTGCCGGCGCGAAATTACCATAAGTCCGCTGGGTTTTTATGGATTTGCCCGCGGCTGCCGCTCACGGCACCGGGCTCCCCGCCGGAGACGTCACTAGCCCAACTGCAGACCGGACTTTTGGACAGCTTGAACCTCTACTGGATGCCAGCGGCAAGCGGTGGGCCAGGCGATGAGGTGGTCGGCGCATGGACGCTGACTCTCGCTTGCTCACCATTGCCGCGGTCTTCGCCGCGGCCCTCTCCTCGAGCCTCATCCTCGCACCGTTCGGATCCGCCGCGACGACGGTGGTCGAGCGCGATACCAGGGGGCGCACCATCACCTTCGACGTGCGAGCGCCCGGCGCCGACACCCGAGGCTATGCCGATATCCTCAGCGGGGCGGCCCACGGCGACGAGATCTCGAGCGCCCGCTTCACGGTTGCGCGGGAGAGCGAGGTTGCGAGCTTCTGCGGCGCGCGCGCGGAGGCGTGCTACCGCTGGACCCTGAGGGGCGGGGAGCTGATCGACGCGAACATCGTCATCCCCCCGTGGCAGCCGGCCAAGCTCCGCCAGGTATTGCTGCACGAGTACGCTCATCACATCGACGCGAGCAGTCGCGTGCAACCGGGCGCCAAGGTGTTCGACGGCACGCCGCGGTGGTTCGCTGCCCGCAACATGAGCGCTCAGCTCGCGGCCGGCAGAGTCGACTGGCTCTACGCCAAAGGTTGGTCGCGCGCGATCGGCGAGATCTTCGCCGAGGACTACGTCGTGCTGCACAACCTCAACGGGCGCCACCGCATCGCCTGGCTCAAACGCCCGGACCGGGCCGTGCTGCAGGCGCTGGCCGCCGATCTCGGCACGGTTTCCCCGGTGGTGATCGCGAGCCCGGGGAAGAGCGTCGTCACGCGCAGCCACGAGTTGCGACGCGCAGGAGTGACGCGGGGTGGACGCAGTCGCACCATCGCCCTTCCTCGCCTGCGCGCCACCCAGCGCCTCACCGTTACCGGCCGCCTGCGGGGCGACCGCCGGGCGCGAGCCGTCATCCGTGTGCGCTGCCGCAATCGCGTCCTGATGACGGTGCGGGCGCGCAAGGGCGTGCTCAAGCTGCAGCGAAAGATCCCGCGTGGCCGCTGTCGGGTGACGATCGGCGCCAGGAAGGCGGCGGTCCGCCACCAGCTGAGGATCGCGATTCGCTAACGACCGACGAAGCGCGGCTCGCACTCCCCGAGGTGGGCCTCAATGCACGCATGGGTCACCCTCGGGCGCCGGGTTCGCGACCTCCGTGGCGGTCGAGACGGCCCATGGCGTGCGGTTGAGGACCTCTGCGCGAGTCCCGACGCGGCCTGCACACGGAGTCGTCCGCGTGGACCTTGTTCGCCAAGCCGGCCTCCCGGGCGTCGTGCGCGTCCACCATGCGTCGGGCGCTCGGTATCAACCGGCGTCCCGCCCCCCTCGCTCGCTGCGCGGGTACGAATCCGAGTATGCACGCGCTGCGTTTCTGCGATTTCACCCGTATTGTGCTCCCCGAATTCGCCAGACGCTCGAGATCGTAGGTCTGTAATGGACGTAACCACAGCCCCCGCCCCGGCCGCGTTCTCGCCGGTCGATGTGCTCGTTCTGACGGTGACGGAGCCACCCCAGCCGCTGACCGGACCGGCGCGGCGCGCAGACCGACTGCTCGAGGGGTTGATCTCCCGCGCGATCGACGACGGCGAGATCACCGGCAAGGCCGGGGAGCTGATCCTCTTCCACACGCCGCCCGCTGCGGGCGGCCAAGACTCCGCGCCGCGTCGAGTCGCCGTGGTGGGCGTGGGCGACGGCGCGGATCACCTCGATTGGCGCGCGGCCGGGCGTGCGGCGGCCAAGGCTGCGGGAGACCTGAAGGCCGAGACGGTGACGCTGGCCGCCGCCCCGAGCGACGGGCCGGTGGAGGTCGGTG
>JAOTVO010000345.1 GCA_029863355.1 Candidatus Krumholzibacteriia bacterium | reverse complement strand
GGCCGCGGCGCCGACGCCCCTCGCCGACCCTGCCGTAAGTCGCGGCCCCGATGAAGGTTGCCCCGCGGCATCCCGAGGGGTAAATCTATGAGCCGTGGGCGCGACCGCGACTGATGGCTGAAGCCACCGACCCCCTGAAGCGGCGTCTCGACGAGGCGCTGGGCGAAGCCTACTCCGTGGACCACGAGATCGGGCGTGGCGGCATGGGGGTGGTCTATCACGCTCGCGACCAGCGCCTCAAACGTGACGTCGCGATCAAGGTGTTGCCACCCGAGCTCGCCTTCCGCGAAGATATCCGTACGCGGTTCCTGCGCGAGGCCGAGACCGCGGCTCGACTGTCGCATCCGCACATCGTCCCAATCCACGCGGTGGGCGAGGGACCGGATGGCCTCGTCTACTTTGTGATGGCGTTCGTCGAAGGCGAATCCGTGGCCGAGCGTCTCCGGCGCCGTGGCCGCCTGCCCGGCGAGGAGGTGCGACGCGTACTGACCGAGACCGCGGACGCACTTGGCGCCGCACACGCGCTCGGGATCATCCACCGGGACGTCAAGCCCGACAACATCCTGCTCGAGGGGAGCCGCGGGCGGGTGGTGGTGACGGACTTCGGCATCGCGAAGGCACTCAGCTCGACCACGGGGCCCAACACGGCCCTCACCGCCACGGGCGTGGCGATCGGCACGCCGCACTTCATGAGCCCCGAACAGGCGGCCGGGGACCGCGAAGTGGATGGACGCTCGGATCTCTACTCGCTGGGCGTCGTCGCCTACCAGATGCTGACCGGGGAGCTACCGTTCACTGCGCCCACGGTGCCGGGGATCCTGCTCAAGCACATCACGGAACTCGCGGCCCCGATCGACGTGAAGCGCCCGGACTGCCCTCCGGACCTCGGCGGGGCGGTCATGCGCTGCCTCGAGAAGAACCCCGACGATCGCTGGCCCACCGCCGATGCGCTGCGGCGCGCCCTCGAATCGCGCAGTACGCCCGCCTACCGGGCGCGCGCCGGCGCCCGACCTCCCGTGGGCCGCGCCGGGGGGTCCGCGATGTCCCGCAGTGCCGATCTCGGGCGCCTGCCGGTGCGGCGCGGCCCCCCGGGCCGCGCCCTGGAGGCCACGAAGCTAGGTGGCGAACCGGCGATCGTGCGGCAGATGCGCTCGAAGTTCGTCTCCTGGGCATCGGTGTGCGGTGGTCTGATGTTTGTGGATCTCGCGTCGGGCTGGGGCGGCTGGTCATTCATGGTCGCCGCCGTATGGGGAGCGTTCGGCATCATCCCCCAGTACGTACGCTTGTGGAACGCGGGCTACTCGTGGCGCGACGTGCTCCATCGTCCCGCCGCGCCCGACGCGGTCGAAGCCCGCCTGCCACCCGCGCGGGGTCGCGCCGCGGCCCTTGGACCCGCGAGCGGAGACGAATTCGGTCGCCAGGCCGATGTGATCAACCAAGCGCGCCTCGACCGCAAGGCGATTCTCGGGATTGTCGAGCGGCTCCCGAAAGCGGAGCGGGCGCTGCTGCCCGACGTGGCCGCGACCGTCGACGGCTTGCTCGCGCGGGCCGAGAATCTCGCACGAATGCTGCATGCGATGGGGGGCGTGGAAGGCGACGCAGTGCCGCACATCGAAGAGCGGATCGCGGCGCTCCGCAATGAGGCGGCCGGCGCCGAGCGCGACCGCCAGTTGTCTCTGTTGGAGCGCCAGCAGCAGACGCTGGCAGACCTCTTGGCCCGCCGCCGCCGGGTCGCCGAGCAACTGGAGTCCTGTATTCTCGCGATGCAGAACGTCCGCTTCGATTTGTTGCGCTTGCGCTCCGCGGGCGTCGATGCCGTGCTGGGCGACCTGACGCAGGCAACCCAACAAGCCCGTGCGCTATCGCGCGACGTAGACCACGTCATCGCGGCTGCCGGCGAGGTGCGCGAGGTGCTCGGGAAGCCGTACCACTGACGACGGCGGCCGCCGCACCCGCGCGCTAGAACGCGTGCAGCTCGCGCATTGCGCGCGCGAGATCCTCCGCCTGCGGCAGGATGAAGTCCTCGAGATCCGGTGCGTAGGCCACGAACGTGTCGGTCGCCGCAACACGCTTCACGGGAGCATCGAGCCACGGGAAGCAGTCGTCCGCGAGGCGCGCCGCGATCTCAGCCCCATAGCCCCACGAGAGTGAGTCCTCGTACGCAACGAGTACCCTGTTCGTCTTCTTGACGCACTCTCCGATCAGGTCCCAATCCACCGGTGATAGCGAGCGGAGGTCGACGACCTCGACGCGCACCCCGTCGCGCTCTTCGAGCTCCTTCGCCGCGACGATCGCCCGCTGCACCACTGCGCCGTAGGTGACCACCGTCAGATCCGTGCCCGCCCGCACGACCTTCGCTTTGCCGAAGGGGATCATGAAGTTGGGACCCGGGTTGGGGGCCTTGTTGTACGTCTGCCGGTAGAGGTGTTTGTGCTCGAGCATCAGAACGGGATCGTCACAGCGAATCGCCGTGCGCAGCAAGCCGTTGGCGTCGAGCGCCGTCGCGGGACAGACGACGCGCAGACCCGGCACCGCCGTGAACACGACGGCCCCGGTCTGGGAATGGTAGATCGAGCCGCCCTTGAGGTATCCCCCATACGTGACCCGCACGACGGCCGGGCTGCTGAACGCGTTGCTCGAGCGCCACCGCATCGTCGCCAACTCGTTGCGGATCTGGTGGTAGGCTGGCCAGATGTAGTCGAAGAACTGGATCTCGACGACCGGTTTTAGGCCGCGGGTGGCCAGGCCAACCGCCCGCCCTGCGATGTTGCCCTCGGCGAGGGGCGAGTTGTACACCCGATCGCCCCCGAACTGCTTCTGTAACCCCCACGTCACCTTGAACACGCCGCCCTTGCCCTTCACTTCGCTCAGGTGTTTCTCGCG
>JAOTVO010000344.1 GCA_029863355.1 Candidatus Krumholzibacteriia bacterium | reverse complement strand
GAGGACGAGCATAGCCACGCGTTCGGGAAGCGAGGCGATGTCACCCACGCACTGGCAGCCTTCGATGTCACCCTGGATCGGTTTGACCACTCTGATGTGCTCGCGCGGAAAACCCTCGCGGATCAGGTTCTGCAAGATCACGCGGCCCGGATTCATAGACTTGGACACGCCCATCACGGCTATCGAGCGCGGCTCGAGCAGGTGGACGAGCTTGTCGAGCGGGCGCGACGTTAGCTCCGGCGCGGTGCCGTCGCCCAGGCGCACGAGCACGTCGAGTGCGACCAGCCGCCCGTCGTGCGCGACCAGCGGGTTCATCTCGAACTCGCGAATCTCCGCGGGCACCAGCGGCGCGAGCGCACCCACGCGCGACACCGCCTCGACGACTCGCTCCAGGTCCACCAGCGGCTCCTGTCCCCGCTGCTCCTCCGTCGCCATCTCCACGGCGGCCGCGCGACGCAATACGCGCTCCGCGCCGCCCACCGGCTCGACCAGCGGGGAGAGCACCGCGACGTTTCGCCCGGGCAGCAGGTTCGCGGAGAGGAACTCCGTATGCACGCCGCCCGCGCCCACCACGATGATCGGGCCGAAGTCGTCCGTCCAGCGCAGGCCGAGCAAGAGCTCCCGCCCCGGCGCGCGGTCGTAGGCGATCAGTTCCTCGACGAGGAAGCCCGCGAGGCGCCGGTCCCCGAGCCGCTGCGCCATGTCGGCGATGGCCGCGGACACTGCCCCGGCCTCGCGTGCCACCACCGCGATGCCGCCCACGTCGGTCTTGTGCAGGATCTCCTCCGAGACCACTTTGACGACGACGCGCTCGCCGGGAAGCGGCGCCAGCGTATCCGCCGTGACCTCGACCGCGTCGCGCACCTGCACCCGGCGCGGGGCGTCAAGGCCCAGCGCCTCGACCAGGTCGAGCCCTTCGGTCTCGAGAAGCGTGGTGCGGCCCTCGTCGCGCGCGGCGGCGAGGATACGGGAGACGGCATCGGGGATCGTGTTCATCGAAGCGGCCGGGGTGCGCCCGGTAGGGCGAGCGTAGCACAAAACACACGCCCGGCAAACCGCGCAGCACGCGCGGCTCGCCGACACCGCGCCGATCGGCGCGCGAATGTGATACCATCCCCGGGGCCCGGTTGAGCGCCTGCGAAGAGAACATGAGCGTACTATCGCACCGGCTTCCAAAACTCGTGGAGAATGACCCCCGAGGGGCGAAGTTGTTCCAGTCGCTTGGTGTGAGCGCGCGGCCGCTTCGTGCTGAAAGCAACGTCGAAGTGCCCACGGCCACACTGGATGCGGAATTGATCCACGCATAGAAGGCCGCTAGTCTCGCCGGGCGACTCGTGCGCGGGCTCGAGTCTGCGGAGAACAAGCTCGAGGCCGAGGACCGCGGCCTGAAGCTGGCGGATCAGGCGAGCGGAGTGGAACGGGGAGTGCGTGTGTCGCGGTTGCTCTTACTCGCGAACGACGGCGCGGACGGTTTCTACAAACAGGTCGAAAAGATCCTCCGGCGCCATGGCCCGCGGGTGCTCGCCATTCGCCTGCACGCGAATGCGTCCGAGCTCGGCGAACCGTTGTTCGGCGCCGGGCGCACCGCCCGTCTGCTCATGCTGGCGCACAAGGAAACCGTGGCGTCGATAATTCTCGCCATGGCGACGCAGTTCGAGGAGACGTAGTTGAAGCACAACCGGCGCGCCGCCGCCGTGGCGCGCCGCGTCCCGCTACGGAGGTAATGATAATGAGCGTCCCCCGCCTCGATCCCGTCGATGACGCCCGCCCCCTCGTTCGCCGGCTCGGCAAGCCGCCCGAGGAGTGGCGTCGCGCCGACCTCGTCGACCTGTGCATGCGCGACGGCATCCGCGTCGTCAACTTCCGCTACCCCGGACTCGACAGCAAGCTCAAGGAGCTGCGCATTCCCGTGAGCAGCCGCGGCTACGTGGACCGCGCCCTCGCTGCCGGCGAGCGCGTGGACGGCTCCAGCCTCTTCCCCGGTGTCTTCGACCCCACGCAGAGCGACCTCTACGTGGTGCCCGTCTATCGGTGGGCGTTTCTCAATCCCTGGGCAGACGACGAGCTCGACATCGTCTGCCGCTTCGCCGACCCCAGCGGCGAGCCCTGCGCGTCCACCCCCGACAACGTTCTGGCCGCCGCCGCCGAGCGCATGCGCGAGCGCACCGGCGCCGAGCTCCTCGCCCTCGCCGAGCCCGAGTTCTACCTCTTCGTCGACGGCGAGAACCCCCGCTTCACCAGCAAGATCCAGCGCAACTACCACCAGAGCGCGCCCTACCTGCGGTCGCGTCCCATCGCCGACCAGATCCTCCGCGTGGTGAGCGACGTGACCGGTCGCGTGAAGTACTGCCACAGCGAAACGGGCTACATGGACCGCATCACTTCCGACGAGCCCGAGATCGACGGCAGGCGCGTCGAGCAGTACGAGCTCGAGTTCGACCTCATGCCCGTCGAGGACCTCGGCTGCTGGCTCAGCGTGGCGCGCGCCCTCATTAGAGTGATCGCCGACCGCCACGGCGCCAGCGTGAGCTACCTCCCCAAGCTCGACGAGGGCATGGCCGGCAGCGGCATGCACCTCCACCTCGCGCTGGCCCGCGACGGCCGCAACGTCATGGCGCGCGAGGGCGGCGGCGTCTCCGACGACGCCCACGGCATGATCGGCGCGTTTCTGCGGCACGCCGCGGCGCTTACCGCGTTCGGCAACACCGTGGCCGCCAGCTACCTCCGGCTCGTGCCCGGCCAGGAAGCGCCCACCCGCGTGTGCTGGGGCGCACGCAACCGCGCCGGCCTCGTGCGCGTGCCGCTGGCCTTCGATACGCCCTCGCGCCTCGACCGGGTCATGAATCCCCGCGAGGACGGCAGCTACCCCGAGGGCGTCGAGCGCCCCACCATC
>JAOTVO010000342.1 GCA_029863355.1 Candidatus Krumholzibacteriia bacterium | reverse complement strand
AGAAGGAGCGTGCCTGCCGCCCCGGATTCAGCACGACGACGTCCTCCCTCGAAGGGCGGAACGCGATACGGGTGAGCTCCTCTCCCTCCGACTCGGTTCCCCAGAACTGGTAGCGCACCTCGATCGCGGCAATGTTGGGCGGGTCGGCCACGCTTTCGTACTCGAAGACGATATCCCCGGTCGGCCGGCCCTCCTCCGTTTCGGCGGTCACCGTCCAGATTGCATGCGAGGCGACCTGGTCGTGGATGCGTTTGACCATGTCGGCCATCGAGCACTTCAGGCGAACATGCGCCGCCGTCGAAGGATCGGGCGCCCGCGCGAGCAGCTGGTTCGTGCCGGGGAAGAGCGGCTGGATCGGCGTCGCCAGCACCTTGGGGCCGTCAGCCGTGACCGTCACCGCCGAGATCACCGCGACCACGTTGCCCTCGATGTCGAAGATGGGCGAGCCGCCATGCCCCCAGGGCTCGCTCGCGAACGCCGGCGTTCCCTCCGGATTGAAGACGTAGAGGGCACCGTAATCCGGCGGATCGTAGCCCGCTGCGCGCAATTGAACGAATTCCAGGCTGTTGACGGAGTCGCTCCCGGCTGGCTGGTCCGCGCCTGTCATCAGCGCGGTGTAGATTTCGCCCTCGTTGATATCGCACAGGCTGAGCTGGAAATACTCGTCGAGAGTCAACCTGGGCACTAGGATGCTGGCCGCATCGATGGCATGGGTAGGCGCTGGCAGCACCACGACGTCGGCCGGCGGAACCTCTGCGCCGTTGGCGCCGGTCAGGTGCACCTCGCGGGCCAGGGGGCGAACTGCCCTGGTGATCTCGTCGCGCGTCGTCCTGGCAAGCTTCCATTCGCCGTCGTCGCCCACCACGTGCATCGCCGTCACCAGGGTGCTCTCCCCGATCGCGAAGGCCTTGCCGAAGCGCCGCGCCTCCTGCAGCGGACTGGACGAATCGAGCGGCGTGCCCGACACCTCCACGTGGAAGAACGCCTGCGCCGCCGTCTTGCGCAGACTCACCTCGTCGACGGTTTGCGCCTGGACCGCTGCCGGCGCGGACGCCAGGCAGAACAGCGAAAGCCCGACCAGAAGGCCTGCTCCGGTCCGAAGCGACCGGCGCGCGTCCGGCAGCGTCATTCGAACCAGATGCACCGCGCCGTTCCCCCGTGGGTTCCGCCCGAGCGGTTGAAGCCGTTCAGAATGTATTCGCCATCGAGGTTTTCGACCCACACCTCGTCGTCCGGGTCGTTGAACAGTCCCTTCACGCCCTCGAGGAAACAGAAGCCCTGGTCCTCCGTGACCCCGAGCGGCACCGGTCCATCCCCCGCCTTCCACACGGCGGTCCAGTCTCCGGAGTCGGGATCCGAGAGGTCGACCTCCCGATACTGGCGGTAGCAGGGCTGCTCGCTCTCGGTAAGACCGAAGTCCCTCGCATAGGACGATGCCGGAAGGATGCCGTAGAAGCTGACGGTCCCCAGGTTGTCGAACTCCGCCCCGATCACGATGCCGACGATCCCGGCGAGGTTCTTAGAGAACACCGGCCCGCCGCTCATGCCGGAAACCGTCTGACCATCCGTCTCTAGGATCCCCGCGGCATTCGGGATCACCGTGGAAAGGATACCCTCTCGGTACGACGCGGCGCCGGTTTGCGTCTTGCCCGGGAACCCGGCGACGAAGATCTTCCGGCGCACCATCCAGTCCTCGAGCGGGCAGTAAGGCGCGAAGACGTACTCCTGCTGCCGCGAGAACTGCAGCAGCGCCGCATCGACCGGAAGATTGGTCGGCTGCACGATCATGCGGCCCGCGGTGTTCGGATCCGCAACGCCGATCGAGCCGACGCAGGCCGCGCCATCCGGCACGACGTGCTTTGCCGTGAGCACATGCCCCTTCGCACTCACCACCACGCCGGTGCCCCGCGAGGTCGCGCCATTGGCGGTGCACTCCAGGTAGACGATCGTGTCATCCACCACATCGGCGCTCACCTTCGCCGCTCCACACGAAAGCGCCAGGGCGAGCAGCGGGACAGCAGCAAGCGTGTTCACGCGAGAGTCCATGGGCTACTCCTCTATCCAGTCGCGGATCTCGCCGAGCCGGAGCGGGGTGATGCGGGTGAAGGCATTGTGTGACGCCCACGGTTCCTCGCCGTGCAGGCCGTTTGTGTGCACGCCGATGATCATGTTGTCGGCATCCGCGGCAAAGACCGGCGAGCCGCTGGTGCCGCCATAGGTGTCGTTCTGGTAGAAGCCCTTGAGCTCCCACAGAATGCGCAGCTCGTCCCGGCTGACCCACTGCCGGCCGGGCGGCGAGAGGTCCGCGGCGTAGCCCTGCACGACGGTTTCAACCCCGATCTCGTCCTCTCCGAGGGTGCGCACCCCGAACCAGCCGGTCGCGTCGCCAACGGTACAGTCGAGCTTGAGGCCGCCGAGATCGAAATAGCGCGCCTCGGACGCAACCTGCGAGCCGGTCCAGCCGGCCAGCACGAAGGCCTTGCGCGCGCCGCAGCGCCCGAACGGGGCGGCGCCCACATTGCGCGCGGGGATCACGCGGAAGTTCCGGTAGGTCTGGCCCAGCGTTGTGCCGCTGTGGATGCAGTGGGCCGCCGTCAACACGGTGTCGGCCGACACCATCGCGCCGCTGCACAGATGCTGGGCGCCGAACTCCGTCTCGAAGAGGATCTGCACCACCGCGCGTGCCGGATAGCCGGTCGTCGGGTTGACGGCCACGCGCTCATCGTCGCCGATCACCGAGAAGGGCGTGAAGGTTTCGGGCTCGACCGTTGCGCCGCCCATCTCGTACTGCGCGTAGATCCCGCTCGCTTCGGTCAGCGACTGGCGGTCCGCCTCGCGGAGGTTGGCATCGTCCACGGTGGCCCCGGTCCCGGCTTGCGGTTCGATCAGCAACGGGGCACCGCTTTCGAC
>JAOTVO010000046.1 GCA_029863355.1 Candidatus Krumholzibacteriia bacterium | reverse complement strand
GAGTGTCTCGCGCGACGGGAAGTCCCTGGCGACGTCCTCGAGCAGTGTGTGAAAGAGATTCCCCACGAGTCCGGGAACCATCTCCTCCGTCCGTATGCCCAGCGCGCGCGTGTAGAAGAACTTTCGGGCGCAGCGACAGTAGTTGTCGAGCGCGGAGGGGCTCATGGGGAAACGTCGCAGCGCGAAGGGTGAAGCGGCCGGTGCGGGGGCGAGCCACGCGCGCTCGACGGCGAGGGCACCGTCGGGCACGGGTGTGCCCGCGCTGAAGCCGCCGGGGCTCGCCGCCACTGCCACCACCGCCGCCAGCTCCGGCCCGACGCGCCGCTCGCGCACCGCAGCGCCCGCCCCGCTCGCCAGGCCGGCCAGGGCGCGCGTGGCGCCGCTCAGAATCTCGCCCTGCATCTCGCGCGGCGCGGAGACGCGGAGCGTGCGCGCGGCACGCGTGAGCGCGGTGAGGAGCAGCGCGTGCTCGTCGTGCAGCTGCTCGTCGCGCGTGCGCGCCGCGTGGAAACGAACGGGCGCGGGGCACTCGCCCTGGACGCAGGCGGCGATCTCCTCGTAGGGGACGTAGCTCTCGCGCGCCTCCAGGGCGGGGAACACGCCCTCGGCGCACCCCACCACGAACACCACGGGAAACGACAGCGCCGACGCCTCGCGCGCCGAGAGGAGCGCGGCGCAGCCGGGGGCGCGCTCGCTCTGGAAGTGCGCGCGGTGGAGGCGGCGGAACTGCTCGAGCCGCGCGGTGGCGCCCACGCGGGCCATGGCGTCGCGGTAGCGCACCCACGCCGCCTCGAGCGAGGCGATCCAGGCCAGCCCGCGCGGGTCCAGGGTGCCATCGAGGCCGGTGACGAGCGGGCGCACCACGACGGACATGAACGGGCCCATGTCGAACGCGCGGCGGCCGTGACTCACCATGCGGCGCGCCGCCTCCACGACGCGCTCGGCGTCTTCGATCGCCCCGCCGGGCGCGCCGCGTTCGACGTCCACCGCGCGCGCGAGCGCGTCGAACCACGGCGAGGCAGCGAGCGCGTAGAGCCGGTGCTCGTCGCCCGACGCGGCCAGGAGCGCGAGTAGTGCGTCCACTGCGTCGTCGAGGGCGTGGTGCCGGCGCCACCCCGGGTCGAAGGGCACCCCGCGCTCGGCGAATGCACGCGCGAGCGCGGCGCGGTAGCGGTGGGGATCCCTCGCGAGCACGGCGATCTCATCCGCCCGGGCCGACCCCGACGTCACCAACCGCGCCGCTTCCTCCGCCACGCCCTGCGCCTCGGCGACCTCGTCCGCGGCCAGGGCGAAGGACATGTCGAGCGCGTTCCCGGGATCGCGCGCGTCCACCGCGCCCGGGCGCTTGCCGAAGTCCAGCGCGAGCTGAGCGTCCGGATCGGCATGCTCCGTCGCGCCGTCCGGAGCCATCGCGCCCAGCGCCGCGGATAGCGTGCCGACGGTCTCGTCGAGGGCGGCGCGCCCGCGCCGCGGCGGCGCCAGGTGCATGGTCCGCGGCCGGTATCGCTCCGGAAACACCTCCAGCAGGAAGCACGCGCTCGTCCCGCGGAATCCAAAGCGCTCGCCCGTGGGGTCGCCGAAGACGCCCACCTCGACCGCGCCGCCGGCCGGCGCCATCGCTTCCAGCAGGCGGAACTGGCCGGCGTCGACGTCGCCGAAGTCGTCGACGAGGAGCACGTCCGCGGCGCGCAGGGGGTGTGACCGCGGCGTGCGCGCGATCGCGTCCGCGGCCCGCCACGCCGCGTCGTAGAACGTGGCCAGCCCCGCCGACTCGAGCGTGCGCGCGTAGCGAGCGAAGATCCGAAGCACGTCGCGGGCGCGCACGTTCGCGCCGCCCATTGCCCGCTCCGCTCCGGCGGCGGTCAGGCCGTGCTGGAGGAGCGCGTGGATGGTCGCGAGCAGTGTGCGCTGGAAGCCCGCCGAGCGCGCCACGGACCGGTAGTCGCTCCCCAGCTCCGAGAGCGCGTCTTCCACCACGCGCTCGAGCACCGCCATCTCCTCGACCTCGCCGAGCGGGGCGCGCCCCGCGGGCTCGTCCTCGCGCAACACGTGGGCGACGAGCTGATGGTACGTGTACACGGGAAGGCGTCCGAAGCGCGCGCAGTCGGCGGGCAGGAGCGCGGCCACGAGCCGTTCGCGGGCCGCGTGGGTGTAGGTGATCGCGGCCGGCCGGCGCCCGCGGCTCTCCAGCCAGCGGAAGCGCTCGGTGAGCAGCGAGGTCTTGCCGCTGCCGGGCGGCCCCAGCACGCGTAGGTGAGCGCCGGTGTACTCGACGATGGCGCGAGCGGCGTCGGTGAGCGTCATGCGAATCCCCCGCCGTTGGACAGAGATGGCATTCTAACAGATCGCGACGGTTCCGGTGTGCAGCAGGCGGCAGGTTTCCGTGGATAAGTGGCGCGCTTCGCGTCCGCGTCGCGGGCCCGTCAGGATTTCCCGCGCCGCTTGCGGCCGCGGAAAGCTTCTAGGCGCCGCCGCAGCTCGGCCTCGAGGCCCGCGTCACCGGGCTCGTAAAAGCGGCGCGAGGCCAACTCGGTGGGCAGGTACTCCTGGGGAGGCGCGTCGGGATGGTCGTGCGTGTAGACGTAGTCCTTGCCATAGCCCAGATCCTTCATCAGTCGCGTGGGCGCGTTGCGTATGTGCAGCGGCACCGCGTAGGAGCCTTCGGCCGCCGCCTCTGCCGCGCGGGCGTACGCGCGGTAGATGGCGTTGCTCTTGGGCGCCAGCGCCAGGTAGACGACGCACTGAGCCAGCGCGAGCTTGCACTCGGGGTAGCCCACGAAGGCCGCGGCTTCGCGCGTCGCGATGGCCAGCGGCAGCGCCGGGGGATCGGCGTTGCCCACGTCCTCAGAGGCGAAACGCACCAGGCGCCGCGCGATGTAGAGCGGGTCTTCGCCCGCTTCGCACATGCGCGCGAGCCAGTAGAGCCCGGCGTCGGCGTCGCCCCCGCGCAGGCTCTTGTGCAGGGCGGAGATCAGGTTGAAGTGCGACTCGCCGGCCTTGTCGGACACGACGAGGCGCTTTTGCAGCGCGTCCTGCGCCGCTTCGCGCGTGAGCACGCGGTCGTCGCTCGTCGCGAGCACCGAGGCGGCGTAGTCGAGGGCGTTGAGGGCGACGCGCGCGTCGCCCTGGGCGTGCTCGGCCAGGAAGCGCAGCACCTCATCCGCGGCCTGGACGCGGCCGCCGAGGCCGTGCTCGCCGTCGGCCAGGGCGCGGCGCAGGACGGCCGCCACGTCGTCCACGCCGAGCGCATCGAGCACGAAGACGCGGGAGCGCGAGAGGAGCGGGCCGATCACCTCGAAGCTGGGATTCTCCGTGGTGGCGCCGATGAAGACGATGGTGCCGTCCTCGATGTGGGGAAGGAAAGCGTCCTGCTGCGCCTTGTTGAAGCGGTGGATCTCGTCGACGAAGAGCAAGAGCGGTCGGCGGTCGACCCCGCGCAGTTTCTTCGCGTCCGCGATCACGCGCTTGACGTCGGAGATGCTCGCCGTGACGGCGCTAAAGGGAACGAAGCGGTTTTTCACGCCCGCGGCCAGTATGCGCGCCAGCGTGGTTTTGCCGCATCCGGGCGGCCCCCAGAGGATCATGGACTGGCGCAGCTCGCCGGCCTCCAGCGCGCGGCGCAGGAGCTTGCCCGGCCCCACGATGGCGTCCTGTCCGAGGAAGTCGTCCAGCGTGCGCGGGCGTATGCGCTCGGCGAGCGGGGCGTCTCCCGGCGACGCGTGATCGTTGGCGAAGGGGAACTCCATCGTTGGCGTCCTTCCCGGCCGCGGCGACTACTTGTAAGAGGGCTTGCGGTCGAAGCGGTGGTTGGTCTCGATCAGGCGTACCGTTCCGGAACGCTCGCGCATCACCACGGAGTGCGTCACCGCGCCTCCGGGCACGAAGCGCACGCCGCGCACGATCGCGCTGCTCGTGATACCCGTCGCGGCGAACATCGTGTTCTCGCCGGGGGCGAGGGCGTCGAGCCGCAGGACGCGGTCGGCGCGTCCGTGTCCCGAGCGGCGCAGGGCCTCGGCGTCGTCCTCGTCGCGCTCCCACAGGCGCGCCTGCATGTCGCCGCCCATGCAGCGCAGGGCGGCCGCGGCGAGGATGCCTTCCAGGCTGCCCCCGATCCCCACCACCACGTCCACGCCGCTGCCGGGGATGGCCGCGGCCAGCGCCGCGGCCAGGTCGCCGTGGGCGAGGAGCTGGATGCGGGCACCCGCGCGCCGCACTTCGTCGACGAGCGCCTGGTTCCGCTCGCGCTCGAGAATGCACACGGTGAGGTCTTCCACGTAACAGCGCTTGGCGTCGGCGATGTTGACGAGGTTCTCGAGCGGCGTGGCGCGGATGTCGATCGCGCCGGCCGCGTTCGCCCCCACGACGATCTTGTCCATGTAGGGCACCAGCGGCGTGAGAAAGCCGCCGCGGTCGCTCAGCGCGATGACGGAGATGGCGTTGTCGCCGCCGTGGGCGACGGATTCGGTGGACTGTAGCGCGTCGACGACGATGTCGACGGCGGGCACATCGCGGCTCGGCCGGCGGCGCGGGAGCTTCGCGCCCGTGTCGGCGTCGCCCAGCACCACGCGTCCCGCCATCTTCACCGATCTGAGCACGGCGGCGACCGCGGCGCGCGCCGCCTTGTCCGCGGCCGCGGCGTCGCCCTTGCCCATCCAGCGTGCGGACGCAAGCGCGGCCGCCTCCGTCACGCGGACCAGTTCGAGCGCGAGGTTGCGTTCCATCGTTGCGCGCTGGGCGCTACAGGGTCGGGGTCTCCTCGCCGTCCGCGCCGACGCCCTCGGCGCCGGCAGTTGGGGGCGCGATGAGTTCGTTGAGGTCGCGCGCCATCTGGTACTGGTGGAACGCGAAGGCGAACGGAAAGAGCACGTAGGCCAGGCCGAACGTGAGCGGGTAGGCAATGATGGTGATCACCAGGGTCAGCCAAAACCAGTTCCACTGCCCCAGATAGGCGTAGCCGAACGGTCCGAGCAGGATCCAACCGAGGACGAAGCCCAGGAACCCGGCCAGCCCGGGGCTCTTGGGAGCCCGCTGCGGCCGCAGCTGCGTGAGCTCGCTGTTTTCCAGGAAATTCGCGAATGAGCTGCGCACGCGGCGCCCGCAGTGGGGGCAGAGCTCGGCTCGCTCGACGACTTGTTTACCGCAGAACTTACAGTACATGATTGGCCGTCCTCTCGGTGACGCCCGCACCTTCGGGCTCACGCGGTACTACGAAACCGCGGGCCCGATGTTACGGGCCGAACCGGGACAGATTGTCCTGGGCGGTCGCGTTCTCGGGGTCGACTTCGAGGACCTTCTTCCACTGGGCCTGCGCCTGGGCGATCCTACCACTTTCCGCGAGAAGCACGCCATAGTTATTGAGAAAGGAGGGGTTGTCGGGCTCGAGCGCCACGGCCCGCTCGATGCGCTCGAGCGCAGCGCGCAGCTCGCCGCCCCCGCGGTGAGCCAGGGCCAGCGCTTCCATCGCATCCGCCACGGTAGGCGGTGTCCGGTCGACGAAGGACGAATCGGCGGCGATCCGCCCGGCGTCCCGGTCCCGCGCGGCCTTCTCCAGCACGGCCACTGCTTCCGCGTGGCGGCCGGCGGCAGCGAGCGCCCGGCACAGGTAGACGCGATAGCTCCAGCGGTCCCCGAAGTCCCTCCGCATGCCTTCCCACGCCGCGCGCGCCTCCCCGCCGCCCGGATCGGCGCGCGTGATCGACGCGGCCAGGTTGAAGCGAAACGCCTCGTTCGACGGTTGCGCGGCGACGGCCGCCTCGAAGCGGCGCCGGGCGGACGCGCAACGGTGCACCCGCTCCAGGGCAAGGCCGTAGTTGTTCTGGAAGGATGGGTCCGACGCGCCGAGGAGCTCCGCGCGCTCGAATTCCACGAGCGCTGCGTCGTCGTCGACGCCGGAAAGCGCCATGCCCAGGGCCTGGGCGAAGGTGGCGTTCGCCGGCGCCAACTCGCAGGCGCGGCGCAGCTCGCCGACGGCGGCCTCGCGCCGGTCCAGCTCGATCAGGGCCAGGCCGTAGTTGTAGTGCACGAGCGTGTCGCCGTAGCTCAGGCGCGCGGCCGCCTCGAACTCCGTCAGCGCGCGGCCGGTCCTGCCCTGCTCCATGAGCAGCGTGGCCAGCTTGAGGTGCGCCTCGTGTGCCTCGTAGGCGAGACGGATCGCCTGTTCGTAGCTCGTGATCGCGTTCTCGACGTCACCGAGGCCGCGGCGGGCGTCGCCGAGGAGAACGAACACCTGGGGATCGGCCGAAGCCGCCGTCGCCAGCGGCTCGAGCAGGCGAAGCGCATCCGCGTAGTCTCCCCGCTCGACCAGCGCGGCGGCGCGGCGCTTCTCGGCGCTCATGCGCCGGCCCCGCTCCGCGGCCGGAGGTCCCGACGCGCAGGCGCCGATGCCGACGATCACCGCCGCGACGATGCCCAACCGCGTACGCATGGCAGGTGAGAATATACCGTCTCCCGGCCGCCTCTGGCACGCCCGTAGTACCACCCGAAAAAAAGGGCCGGCCGTCTCTCGACGGCAGGCCCCATCGCAAACCCCGGTCGGCGCGTTAGAGTCGGCCCTGCAGGCCGCGGTTGAGCCGGGCGCGCAGCCGCCCCAGCTTGACGTTGAGCCAGTGCGACCGCGACAGGAAAGGGACGATCGGTGGGCGCCGGATGCCCATACGCGAGAGCTCGGACGCCGGTGCCGGGTGCGACTTGTCCGCCTTCCAAGCCCGGAGAAACTCGTCGTAGGCGGCGGTGTTGTCGCCCTGCATGCGGTAGACCTTGCCCAGGTTCACGCGGCTCACCACGTCCTTGGGATCGATCTTCAACGCGCGCTCGCAGAGCTTGACGGCCGCGTCGTAGTCCTCGCGGTCAATGGCGACACACAGTCCGTAATGGGACAGGTACGTCGCATTGTTCGGAGAAATCTGCAGCGCTTCCTCGAGGTGCTTTATCGCGCCGCGTATGTGACTGCGGCTGAGCATCTCCAGCGCCTGGTTGTAGAGTACCTTCGACTCGTGGGTTTCGGACAAGGAGGCGGCGGTCAGCGTTTCCATGGTCGTGTCTCCCGAGGTTGCCAATGCGTACTCTGCAATGTCCCACTGCGGGAACAGCGCAGTATGCCCTTCGATTCGCGTCGTTTCGGGCTTCTTTCCAGGGCGAGCAAATCGCATACCGTCGGGGCGGATCGCGTGCCCGCGTCCCCTTGCCGGGAGGCGCCGGCGGCGCGACGCGGGACGGACGGGCGTCACGCGCCCTCGGCGGGAGCCGCGGGCCGCGCGCGGATCGCTTGCTCCTCGCGCGCGGCGCCCACGAAGATGAAGACGGCGATCAGCGGCAGCACGGCGAAGGACGGGTCGACGAATCCGATCACGACGAAGGCCTGGGCGATCGACTGCCCCACTGCGCGCGCGACGGCCGTGGCGCGTCGATACGGGAATCGAAGCGCCAGCAGCGCGCGCAGCACGCGTCCTCCGTCCATGGGGTATGCGGGGGTGAGGTTGAAGGTGCCGATCACCAGGTTGACGGCGAGCAGGTCGGTGAGCGGGTGCGCGCCGACGGTCGCCGGCGCCCCCACGAGCACCACCGTGGCTCCCAGCAGGGCGGCGAGCGCAAAGTTGACCGCCGGCCCGGCGAGGGCCACCACGATCTCCTCACCCGGGCGCTCCGGAATGCGCTCCGCACGCGCCATCCCACCGATGGGCAGGAGCACGATGTCTCGTACCTTTATGCCGTACCGGCGGGCGGCCAGCCCGTGGCCGAGCTCGTGCAGGACAACGCACAGAAACACGGCCGCCACCAGCCCCACCACGCGGACGGCGTCGGCCCACGTCCCCGCGATTCGGGCCTCGGCTCCCAGAGCGGCCAGGACGAGCGGGAACGTCCAATGGATGCGGACGGGGATGCCGAAGTAGGTGCCCGCACCGACCGTGTAGCGCATCAGCGCGCTCCCCTATCGCCCCGTCCCGCCCGGCTTGCCAGGGCGGTGAGCCACTGATAGACTACGGGTTCAGGGCGAGCCGCGGGGTCTCGGCCCTCACCCCCGTAGCGGACGCAACGACGAAGGTCTACCAACTCCCCGGCGCGGAGACGGCGCAGCGCGGCGGCGCGACGCCGGGGTGCGCCAAATATGATCTCGATCCGCTTCCTGCGCAGTTTGCTAGTCATCGTGATCGCCTGCGGCGCCGCGCAGCCGGCGCGCGCGCTCGTCCGTTTCGATTTTGAGCAGAAGTACTTCAGCGAGCTCGGATACCCCGTTCTCGACCACTACCTCTTCCAGAAGAACGGCCTGTTCCACCTCTACTACCTGCGCGGTAACCCTGCCGTCAACATCGGCCACGCCACGTCGGCGGACCTCGTGCACTGGACGCTCCAGCCCCCGATCCTCCAGCCGGGGCCGGCCGGCTCGTTCGATGCGAAGGCGCTGTGGGCGCCGCACCTCTGGTTCAGCGGCTCCACCTGGTTCCTCTATTACACGGGCGTCAACTCGGCAAACTCACAGGAGACGGGCGTGGCGCTCAGCGTCAACCTCGTCAACTGGTCCAAGCTCCCCTGGCCCATGTACCACCCCGACCCCGCCTGGGCCGAGTGGAGCCCCGATTACTTCACGCACGGGCGCGACCCCCACGTGTTCGCGTACGGCGGCAAGTATTACATGCTCCTCACCGCCAAGACCAACACGAACAAGGGCGCCGTCGCGTGCGCCGAGTCGCCGGATCTGGTCAACTGGACCGACATCGGCCCGCTGTACGTGCACGACACCTGGCACGTCATGGAGTCGGTGTTCCTCAAGGAGCGAGCGGGCAAGTTCCACATGTTCTTCACCGAGGAAACAGTATTCGGCACCTCGCACATGTCTTCGGACTCGCTCTTCAGCGGTTGGGACATCAGCAATCGCCGTCTCATCGATACCGGGCACGCGGCACAGGTCTCCCTCACCGAGGGCGGCGAGGAGATCTTCTCCAGGCACAACGTCTACAACGACAACCACGGGCTGTTTCGCTACGTCATCCGCTTCGACACATTGAGCTGGACGAGCGACATCCCCGCACCGTACAAGCCCTGGCCGCTCGAGGCCGACTGGGACGTGGTGACTGGCAACGCATTCCCCTTCCAGCCGACGTTCGGCAACAACCCCTACGTGCGCAACGAGGACGTGGCCGCGACCTACGAGGGAGACTGCTGGGTGGGTACCTACGAGGCGTACTCGGGACCCATGGGCTTCGGCTTTCCGGGAGGGATCCAGGGCGAGGCGCGCACGGGCATCATGCGTTCGCGCACGTTCTCCCTCACCGCTAAGTCGATCAGCCTGCTCGTCGGCGGCGGCGACTTCCCCGACGAGTGCTACGTGGCGCTGGTCGACGCCGCCACCGGCGCGGTGCTGTTCAAGGAGACGGGGCGCAACGACGACGAGATGGACCGCCGCTACTGGGATACGCGGCTCCTCACCGGGCGCAGCGTCTACGTCGAGATTGCCGATCTCTCCACCGCGGCGTTCGGGCACATCAACGTCGACGACATCGTCGAATCCAACGCCGTCGTGGGACCGCCGTTGGGCAGCAGCGAAGGAGGCACCAAGAAGCGCGTATTCTCCCCGCCGTCCGAGCTCTCGCCCTTGGCACCCGCCGCGCCCCGCCTGGAGCAGAACCGTCCCAACCCGTTCAACCCGACCACCGTGATTGCCTACGAGACGCCGCGCGCGGGTATGGCGCGTATCGACATCTACGACGCCGACGGCGCCCTGGTGCGCCGGCTGGTGGACGGCGTGGTGAGCGCGGGCGCGCACTCGGCCTCGTGGGACGGGACCGACGTCCACGGCCGTCGCGTCGTCTCGGGCGTCTACTTCTACCGCTACGTCTTCGACGGCGAGATCGTGCGCACGCGCAAGATGACCGTCGTCAAGTAACTTCCTCCAAGAGGAAGTATCCCGCCGTCACCGCCAACTCGCGCAGCCCCGGTATCCTCCCCAGGAGCCCGGCGCGGATCACGGGTGCGCCGTAGCGCAGCGCGAAGGAAGGCCGCGACAGGTAGAGCCGCTCGTGCCGCACGCGCAGACCCGCGGCGCGCACGCGCTTCTCGAACCCCGCCAGCGTCAGCCGGATCCCGTGCAGGCGCGCGACCTCGCGCTGCGCGTGCGCATCACCCGCCGCCAGGCGCAGAAAGAGGGCATCGGGCAGGAGATGCAGGAACGGGAGCTTGTTGTAGGGAACGCCCGCGAACGTGCGGCGCGGGAGGATCTGCTGGTGCGCCCCGTAGGGCGAGTAGTAGGGGGGAAACACCACGAAGACGACGCCACCCGGGGACAGGTGCCCGCGCACGATGGCGAGCGCGCCGGCGAGGTCGGCGATGTGCTCCACCACGTCGCGCATGAGCACGACGTCGAAGGGGCCCTCGCTCCAGAAGGACGCGGACGCGTCGCCCACATCGCCCACGTGCACGCGCACGCTCACGTCCTCGCGGCGGTCCAGCGCGGCGGCGATGCGCACCAGCCGCTCGTCGATGTCGAAGGCCGTCACGCGCGCGCCCGCGCGCGCGAAGGCGGCGGCACAGCCGCCGTCGCCGCTGCCCACCTCGAGCACGCGGCGCCCTTCGACGCGCACACCCCACTCGGCGAGCGCCGGCAGCAGAAAGCGCGTGGCCAGCGCATCCTGGTAACGCCGGTAGCGCTCGTCCCAGGCGTCGACGTGCGCCCGATCCTCCGTCTCCATGGCACCGATTATACGGGCTCATGCGTGCGCGGCGCCAGAACGCGCTTTACCGCATGGGCGCGCGGCATTAGATTCTCGTCATGGAGCGACTCCCCCTCGCGCCCGCCCTCGCTCTCTTTCTCGTCGGCGTGGTGTCCGCCGGCGCGTTCGCGCAGGCGCCGCCGCGCGAGCGGCTCGGCGCGCGCTTCGGCTACATCCTTTCCGCCGGCGGGCTGCGCGACTCCTACGGTGACGGCGGCAACCTCACCCTGCACTTCGCGGAGCACCTGCAGAGCGGCTTATACTTCCAGTTTCAACTCGGCGCGATCGGCATGGGCGACCTCCAACGTCCCGAGCTCGCCCCGCAGGTCGGCGCCGTGGGCGGCAAGTACGCGATCTTCCTCGTGGACGGTATCGAGACCGAGATGCGCATCCTCTACATCACGGTCGGTTTGCAGTACACAGGCAACCTCTCGGAGCTGTGGACGGGTTACGGGGGCGTGGGCGCCGGCATCTACTCGGTGAGCATTCCCTGGACGACCGGGGTCGAGTCCGACGTCTTCAGCGACCAGCACCTCGGCGGCAACGCCACGATCGGCGCCATGTTCCGCTTCACGCGCACGCTCAACCTCGACGTCGGCGCGACCCTCCACTACTTCCACAACAGCGCCTCCCCCTTCGACCTCTACTACGGTTTTACCGCCGGCGACACCAACCCACTCTTCGGGGAGATCGCGCTGGGGCTCGTGCTCGACCTGCGCTAGTCAGCGGCCCGACGTGGTATCCGCCCGCACGGCCACGTAGAGCCTCTCGAGCCACGCGCGCGCGGCGGCGTCCTGCGGGGCCAGGCGGAGGTAGCTCTCCATGGCGTGCGCGGCATCGCGGGCGCGCTGCGTCTGCGCGTAGGCCATGGCGAGGTTCTTGTAGGAGTTGGCGTAGTCGGGAAAGCGTTCGATCGCCTCTTCAAAGGTGGAGATGGCCGCATCGAGGCGATCCATCTCGGCCAGACACGCGCCGAGGTTGTTGTAGCCTTTCACGTACTTGGGGTCGATCTCGATGGCTCGCCGGAACGTGGCCGCGGCCGCTTCGTTGCGCCCGAGGTCGCGGTAGGCGACGCCGAGGTTGTTGTAGGCCTGGATCATAAGCGGGTCGGCCCGCACCGCGGCCTCGTAGGCGGCGACCGCCTCCTCGTCCAGGTTGAGGCGGCGCAGCGTCTGCGCGAGGTCGTAGTGGACGGACGCGAGACCCGGGTCGAGATCGAGGGCACGCGCGTAGTCCTCGGTGGTCTTGAAGAGGTCACCGCTCGCCTTGTGGATGACGGCGCGGTGCACGTAGCCCTCGGCGTAATCGGGAAAGAGCGCGATGGCGTGGTCGATCTCGCCTAGCGCCTCGGGGTAGCGGCGCAGCTCGCCCAGCCGGCGCGCGCGGTGGACGTGTTCGCGGAAGTAGAGCTCGCCCGGGTCCCACGCGAAGATCGCAGGGTGCGTGAGCGCGAGCACTACCATGAGAAGGCCGGCGAAGGCGGCCGCGCGGCGCACCGACGCCAGCGCACCGGGAAGCACGGAGACGAGCGCGTGCCCGGCGAAGAGTGCGACCACCGGCGCGATCTGCACGCGATAGCGCGCCGTCACGAAGAAGGCGACGATGGAGGCGGCGTAGGCACCCACGAAGCCCAAGAGCAGCGCGTACCGCCGCCACGAGGCCAGGCTCAAGAGCACGCCCACCAGCGCCAGCGCCCCCAGCCACCAGTAGCGCACGAAGAGCACGCGCAGCATGCGCGACTCCCCGCGCGCGATGTCGAAGCTCTCTATTTGCGGAATCTCGTAGCCGTTGACGAACATCGCCGCCTTGCGCGCAAAGCGCGCCGCCGCCCGCCCTGGCTCGTTCGCCATGTCGTCGAGCGTGCGGTCGAACCAGTAGCGCGAGATCTCCGAGGGACGCATGTCCCGCCCCATCTCGCGCTCGACGTAGGTGCTCGATGTGGGATCCTCGAAATCGACGTTGTGCGGCGGAAAGAAGGTGCCCTGCGATATGCGGCTGTTGCCGATGTAGAAGTTGAGCCCCGCGTTGGCCGTGACCAGAACGAAGTCGCGGCTGGCCACGAAGTTGTGCACCGCAGCCAGGAGCACGAAGACCGCCGTGGAAGCGGCGAACGCCACCGCGCGCCGCGACCGCACGCCGCGCTGCGACACCCACACGATCCACGCCAGTGCCACCGGCACGAAGAGCAGCACGTTGGCGCGCG
>JAOTVO010000341.1 GCA_029863355.1 Candidatus Krumholzibacteriia bacterium | reverse complement strand
CTGTCGCCACGCCAGAGCGCGTCGAACCAGGTGGTGTCACGGGGAGAAGCGACGAGGCTTGCCGGTGACGGAACGAAGGCCGGGCTCGGTCCCCGGTAGACGGCGTAGTGCTCGCGGTCGCTCTCGAGACTCGCGTTCCAGGTGAGCCGCAGGCCCTCGGAGCTCGATTCCGGCGAGCCGGCCAGACCCTGGGGCGCAGCAGGCGAGAGGTTGTCCACGGAGTAACCGCTGTCGATGGCGGAGTCGCAGAAGGGCGCCGGGGACCCGGCGTGGGCGGTCACCATGAAGTACTGCCACCCGGGATTGCTACCCGTCGAGTCGTAGAGGCTCGGCACGGTGAGCGCGTAGGAGTCGAAGTACTGGGCGGGGACGTTTCCCAGCCACTGCCAGGAGTAGCCGCTCGCAGCGCGAACGGCCGGTCCAGAGAAATCGGCCGGGATGTCGATGGGATCGACCAGAGGCGCGCCCGCCGCGACCGGGCCGGCCGCGAGCTGGGGAAGCCGCCTCCAGGCCGAGTAATGCGTGATGAGCGCGTCCGGCAACGCGTCGAGTTCGCTCCGCGCCCACTGCAGCAAGATCGCGCCGCCCTGGTCGTTGGGGATGTCCCGCAGCGCGCTGATCTGCGGCGGGGACGCGAACACCCACCGGCCGGCCCGGTCGATGCGCTGGGCGTAGATGTCGGCGGAGTTGCCGCCGGTTCGCCAATCCGCCCACGCGAGGAACGCCCCGCCCGAATTGTCGGAGAGGATGACCGGAGTCCGTTTATTCGCCACGACGTTGCTGACCGCCACGCCGTTGGCCGCCCAGAGCGCACTGCCCGAGGCGTCGACGCGCTGGGCGTACACGTCGTAGAAGCCGGGCCGAGTGTCCTGCCAGGCGACGATCGCGCCGCCCGAGCTATCGGATACGACCGCAACGTTCTCCTGGTGTCCCGCTCCGATGGAGACTGGCACGCCGTTGGTGGTCCACAAGACATTGCCGGCCGCGTCCAGGCGCTGAGCGTAAGCGTCCCAGGTCGTCACGCTGCGGGCGTCCTGCCACGCGATGAGCGCCCCGCCCGCGCCGTCCGGTACGATCTGCGAGTAGGTTTGAGCCGCGGACGATCCGGTGCAGACCGCCACCCCGCCGGCCGTCCATAGGGAAGCGCCGGAGGCATCGACGCGCTGGGCATAGATGTCAAAGGTCAAACCGCTTCGGCCATCGTCCCAGACGGCGATGGCGCCACCGGAGCCATCCGGAATGAGTCGGGCGTCCACCTGGTTGTTGGTATTGGCGTAGAGAGGCACGCCGTCGGCGGTCCAGAGCGCGCTGCCGGAGGCGTTGACACGCTGCGCGTAGATGTCGTAGTTGCCGTCGCGTTGGTCGTCCCAGACCAGAATCGCGCCGCCCGAGCCGTCCGTAACGACCCGGGTCCGTTGCTGATCGGCTGTGGCGACGCAGACGCTCCTGCCGTTGGGGGTCCAGAGCGCGCTGCCGGAGGCGTCCACGCGCTGGGCGAAGACATCTGCATTGGACGCCCCGTTGCGCTCGTCCGACCACACCGCGATCGCACCCCCGGAGCCGTCCGGAGCGATGTCGAATGAAGTGACTGCGAAGCTTACATCGGTGCAAACGGCCACGCCGTTGGGAGTCCAGGTCCCGAAGCCGATGGAATTGATGTGTTGGGCGTAGAGATCGGGGTAGGAGGGATCGCCCCGTTGGTCCCACCAGATGATGAAGGCCCCGCCCGACGCATCCGGGACGATTACCGGCCACTGCTGGTCTCCGGTTGCATTGCACACGGCCAGGCCGTTCGAGGTAAAGAGCGCGTTGCCCGCGGCATTCAACCGCTGCACGAAGAGGTCGTAATGCACCCCGTTTCGCCGGTCCTGCCACACGAGGAACATCCCGCCCGACCCGTCGGGTGCGATCCGAGCGTTCCCTTGAACCTCGGGCACCGTGCAGACTCCCGTTCCGCCGGGTACCCACTGGGCGAAGCTGGCGCCGGGGAAGAGGAGGGCAAAGGCCGCCGCGGCGACGAGCGATGCGAAAAGCGCGCGGGATTTCATTGGATCCACCTCATTTCAGCAGCGCCATCTTGCGCGTGCTGGTAAAGTCTCCGGCCTCGAGCCGGTAGAAGTAGACGCCGCTCGCGACACGACTCCCCCGATAATCCCTGCCATCCCAGGTCTCCTCGTAGCGACCCGGCCCGCGCACGCCTGCCACCAGCTCGCGCACCATCCGGCCGGCGGCGTCGTAGACCCTGAGCGAAACCTCGCCCCGCCCCGCGAGCGAGTAGGCGATCCGCGTGAGCGGGTTGAACGGGTTGGGCGCGTTTTGCGACAGGAAGTTGACGTGGGGGGTGGCGTCGTCTCCGATATCCGTAACGTCATCGGGTCCCGACGCGGCGAAGCCGCTCTCGTTGTCGTGGACGTCGAGCGCCGAGACCTTGTAGGTGTACTTGCTGTTCCAATTCCACGCCGAATCGAAGTAGGTGGGGTCGCTGGGAGAGGCGAGGAGGTTGCCCGGCGATGGGACGAAAGCCGGGTCCTGGCCCCGGTAGACGGCGTAGTGGGCGAGGTCGCTTTCCGGGCCGGGATCCCAGGTTAGCCTCAAACCTTCGGGGTTCCACTCGCCCGCGCCCAGCAGTCCCTGGGGCGTACCGGGCGCGAGGTTGTCCACCGAGTAGCCGCTGTCCACCGCCGAGTTGTAGAAGACCGTGGGAACAGCCGTGCGCGCGGTCACCATGAAGTGCTCCCACGCGGGGTCGGCGGCGGTGGAGTCGGAGTGACTCGGCACGAGCGCCGTGTACGAGTCAAAGAACCGGGCGGGTGCCTCGGCCACCAGGTCCCACGTGAACCCGCCGATCGCGCGCGTCCCGCTGCGCGGATGCGCAGACGCGGCGGCCGCGACCACCGGGAGCCTTCGCCATACGGC
>JAOTVO010000055.1 GCA_029863355.1 Candidatus Krumholzibacteriia bacterium | reverse complement strand
CGGAGGACACGATCCACGTCGATCCCAGCGCTCCGAGCGGATCGCTCTACTACATCGTCACCGCCACCGACGTGCACGAGAACCAGAGTGCGCCCTCGAACGAGGCGAGCGTGTCGGGGGCGACGGGAGCGGGGAACACGCCGGCGCTCACCGCGCTCACCGTGCGTCAGAACCGCCCGAATCCGTTCACCGCTTCGACGGAGCTCGAAATCGGGCTACCGGCCGCCTCGGCGATCACGATCGAGGTGTACGACGTGGCGGGGCGGCGCGTGCGCGCGCTGGAGGTGCAGGGAGCGGGGGCGGGCTGGCAGCGCGTTCCGTTCGCGGGCGTGGACGAGTCGGGAGCGCCGCTCGCGAGCGGGGTGTATTTCTATCGAGTGACGGCGAATGGTGCCACGGTCACGCGCAAGATGGTGATCGCGCGGTAGGCGGGCGCTATCTCGGCCGCTAAGGAGTAGGTCGGGGCGGGGGCCTTCCGGCCCCCGCCCCGAGGTTTACCGCGTTACCTCGGGTTCGCCGGCGGGGCCCTTCGACACGCTTCGCATCTGCACTCTCCTCTTCCACAGGCGAATCGCGTGGTAGGCGATGCTCACCCAGAGCAGGAAGAAGAAGAGCATCGTCAGGAAGAGCGAGACGTTCCGGAACACGAGAACGAGGCCGAGCAGGACGAACGGTGTCATCGCCGACTGGGCATAGCGACCGAGAATGCGCTCGTGCCTCCGCACCCACTGCGTCGCCGAACGGACTCGCTCGCCCAGCTGTCGTCCGATTCCCGTCAGTCGGTTTCGGCTGAGGTAGATGATCAGGGCGACGAGTGCCACGAGCACCCAGCGGAGCAGCTCGATCACCCAGAGGCGCGTATAGACCACGCTGAACGAGAGGGGATCGTTGGGCTGGATGATGGTGCGCGCGAAACGATAGACTTGCCCGCTGGTCGGTACCCGTATTTGAACGGGGAGCACACCGGTCGATATGGCTCCGCCGGCCACGGCAGCGGGAGGAGCGTCGGCGAGCCCCTCGAGGCGGCCGCTGAACTCGAGCTCGGCGTTCATCTGACCGGCTAGTTGATCCCGTTCCATGGGGACGTTTCGGAATGAGCTCTTGAAGTCCTCGCCCTTGTAGGCCTTCTGCATTTCTTCCTGGCCGACCTGGTCGCTCGAGTTCAGCCTGAGCGCCCTCATGGCGTCTTCGTCGTACTGGCGCCGCTTGCCGGTGGAGACGTTCACTCCGCGAATCATCTCCTCCTTTTCCAGCGTGCTCTTGAAGTAGACGTACGAGTAGTCATTGGGCAGGTAGACGGACCAGATGAGCTGGCTGGTCAACAGATCCACCGACGGCAGGAGGGACGCCTGGGTGCCAAACGGCGAGAAGCGTTCGCGCACGGTGCAGTAGATGACCTCGACGGGGAAAGTGTCGAGACGGTTGTCCACGGAACGCGAGCGGATGAGCGGCACGAGCAGCATCCCCTTCTTGCTCACGGACGACTCGACGGGCTGGTTGTCCACGAACACGCTCCACACGTCGGTCTTCGCGGGGAGCTGGATCTCGAGAAATTGCTTGGCGCTGTTGCGCACCTGATACACGAGGCGGTGCACGAGCTTGCCGTCTTCGGTAAAGAGCGTGACCACGCTGGCGGAGTGGATGGTCGCCACGGGCACGGCGATCTTCTCGTGCTTCGTGATGTCGAACACGAGCGTGTAGGGGTGCTTGAGATACTTGAAGCCCATGATGAGCGGCCGCGCCGACCGGTTGTTGATCAGCGCGGGGAGCTTCTGGACGGCGATGGCCTCGAGTCCGTCGCTCTCCCTGGCCACGACCTCGGCGCTGGTGGCCAGCTCGATGCCGATGAAACCATTCTCGCGCACGGTGTCCAGCGTGCGGACGCCGGAAAACACGCTGGCGAGCCCGGACTCGGAGAACGCCGTTTCCGTCGTAATGCTCACGCTGGCCGCGCCCTTCTTTCCATAGGTGAAGGGAACGACGAGGACGCGTTGATCGTCCTCGGTCGTCTCCTGCCAGTCCCCGACGCCTTCACCGGACACGGACAGCACGTTGACGCCGTCGGGGATCGCGACGCGCACGGCGTCCACTTCGCTGTGCAGGATCGTGTAATTGACGACCGAGTGTGTCTTGAGGGCGTCGTCCTGAATGGAAATCAGGTGCTGCACCTCGGCGTAGAGCTTCGTGGGGACCTTCTCCACCACGGCGGCCTCTTTGCGCCAGCTTACGCTGATGGCGGACCCCTGGCCGATGACGGCGGACACCACGGTGGCGTTGGGCCGCTTCTCGGTCACGATCTGCTGGGCCTGCGGGATCTCGAAATCGATGTCCTCGAGCGGCACTTCGAGCGCCAGGAGCGTGATCGGCGTCTGCGCGATGGCGAGGTCGATCCTGTGGGGACCCTTCTCCAGCGAGGACTTGACCGAATAGGTGGCCGTCACCACATACTCGCCGGCCTGGGGCAGGACGACGTGGTGGTAACCTCCTTCGACCACGACGAGCGCGGGGGCGTCGCCGACGCGCATGTCGGCCAGCGCGGTGCTCGCTGGTAGAATCGGCACCCTTACGTAGGCGTTCCTCGCCAGCACGTGCACGTCGAAGACGGCCTTGAACTCGGTGCTGCCCGCCTTCATCTTGCCGGAGTAGACGGCCTTGGTGATCAGGTGCTCGAAGGGAGGTGTCGCGCCCGACACCGGCGGCTTCATCTGGTCGACCAGCTTGTTGAAGTCCGCCCGCGTCAGCACGACGCGGCCGCCCTTCACCGTGTGCGGTGGCGTCGCCTGCGCGCCGGTCTGCGCGAGGAGCTTCTGGAACGTCTCCAGAGAGAGGACGATGTCATCGTCCTCGAGGTTTACGAGCTTCTTGAACTCGCTCCAGGGAACGGTCAGCTTGCCCGCATCATCGGACTCGCTCTGGGCGTTGGCGGCGATCCACGATCCGCCCGCCAGCAGAAGGGCGATCATGACCGCGACCACGGGAATGCGCTTCATGGTGTCGGCCTCCTTCAGCATCTGTTTATATGGTGGTAAATGAAGTAGATAGCAAGGATCTACTGCCGGCGTGCGCGTCGGATGCGCCGCAGATTTAGGGCGAGGACATTTGTGCGATCGGATCGCGCAAAGTCTCTGGTTACTGGTACACGCATGGGCGCCTGCAAGTTTCATCCCAATATAAGTTGGACGCCGGTCGAACGTTCGCGGTCGAGCGGACCGGCGGGCAGCAAGAAATTCCCTACGTGGAAGAATTGGTCACCCCGGTGAGATCGGGGAGCGCCAACGAGCGGTCCGGCGCTTCCACGCCCGGGACGGCGCAGTAACGGACGCACGCATCCGCTGCTCGCCGCGCCGGCGGCGTTGGGCTTGTTAGCTTGCGGGTTGCGGGGTACCATTCCCTAGCCAGATGGTGTAGCGCACGTCGCGAGGCGTTGTCTCGAGGACGTGTACGAAAGGAGACCCATGCGACGCAAGCTTCTCCCCGTTTTCTTCGCGGCTCTATGCATTGCCACGGTTCCGGTGGTTGCGCAGGGACCGCCCGATCCACGACCTGCCATCGAGGCGGTCAAGCAGGTGGCGTTTCTCGAGGGCAACTGGTCGGGCGAAGGCTGGGCCCAGATGGGTCCGGGACCCAGAGAGGGTTTCACGCAAACCGAGACGGTCGAGCTCAAGCTCGACGGGGCGGTGATGCTCATCGAGGGAGTCGGCTACTCGAAGGGCGAAAACCCCAAGAAGGTGCATCACGCGCTGGCGGTGGTGTCCTTCGACCCCGCGGGGAACAGCCTGGTCTTCTCTTCGTTTCTTCCCGGCCGGCCCCGTCTGGACGTCGTCCCCGAGGTCGCACCCAACGCGTTCAAGTGGGGCTTCTCGCCGACCGGCGGCGGCCAGATTCGGTACTCGATCGCAGTCGAGGGCGGCACCTGGCACGAGGTCGGCGAGTACTCGCGTGACGGCGAGTCGTGGCACCAGTTCTTCGAGATGCAGCTGACCAAGGAATAGGAACGCCGATCCGCCGCCGCGCTGGGTGGCACAGGCGAAGGGCGAATGACGAAGACCATCGCGTTTCTACGCGCCATCAACGTGGGCGGGCACACGGTCAAGGATCGTCTCCGGCGCCTGTTCGAAGACATGGGCTTCTCCGGCGTCGAGACGTTCATCGCCAGCGGCAACGTGATCTTCGATGCGAACTCCAGGAGCCCGCAGGCCCTGGAAAAGAGGATCGAGCGTCATTTGCGCGAGGCGCTGGGCTACGAGGTGGCCACCTTCATCCGGTCCATTTCCGAGCTGGCCGGCGTCGCCCGGTACAGACCCTTTAAGAACTCGGAGCTCGCCGCGCACGGCCACACGCTCTACATCGCCTTCCTGTCGGACCGTCCGACTACCCCCGCAAGAAAGAAGCTCATGACCTTCGTCACGGACGTGGATGACTTGCACCTTCACGGGCGCGAGGTCTACTGGCTCCGTCGAAAGAGAATGACCGAGTCGGCGTTCTCCGGCGCGTTGCTCGAGAGAACGCTTGGAATGCCGGCGACGCTGCGCAACTCGACGACGGTCGGGAAGATCGTCGCGAAATACGCGCGCTAACCTCTTTACCCAGCCCGACCTTGGGCACAACGGCCTTTTTCCCCTAGACGCCGTTGGACAGAACTCTGGTACTCGCCTAGATTGTATATAGAGGCGCGCGCCGCCGCCGCACGGTCGCGCCCGCCACAGGACACATGGGCGATTGGAGGCCAGAAGTGGCGAGACAGTGGATGGAATGCTGTCTCTGCGGTCACAAGTCCGATGCACCTTCGCAGCTCCATCACCTCGAGCAGTGTCCGAAGTGCCGAAGCCGGCGCCTGGTATACCGGCTCGACGCCACGGATGCTCCCCAGCAGGACCCGAGACAGCAGCTGGAGGCAGGCAAGGTCGCCGACGTAGTTCGCCGGGACCACACGCACGCGTAGGATATCCGCCGGCGAGGTTGCCGCTGCGGGCGCCCGCCGCGCGCCCGGGCGGCATAGTGCGCTCGCTCTTCCCGTGAGACAACAGGACCGTACCGAAGGAGGGTGACACCGATGTGGGAATTCCCGGAGTTCATCCGCAAATTGCCCGAGCTGGACGTGCCCCTTCCCAGCTTCAAGGGACACCTGCTGCAGGGCGAGACGCACCAGGTAGCGTTTGCCCGCTGCGACGCGGACCTCGACGTCCCCTCGCATAGTCACGCAGCGCAGTGGGAGCTGGTGGTGGCGGGCGAAGTCGTGCTGCGCATGGCCGGCGAGGAGCGGACCTATCGCGCCGGCGATTCCTTCTACATCCCCGCGGGCGTGGAGCACGCCGCCACGGTAAAGGCCGGCTTCCGCTCGGTGATCTTCTTCGATCAACCCGATCGGTACCGGGCCAAGTAGTCTACGGCCAGAGCCAGCCGAACACGCCGGCGGTGACCAGCCCGTAGATCACGCCGTCCACGACGAACTTCGAAGTGATGCCCCAGCTCTGGCCCTTCCATATGGAGTCGTGCATCTGGGTCGTCGCGTAGCCGAGGATGGCCACCGTGCCGGTGATGCGGAACACCGCGTTGTACTCGGCGCCCCTGCCCAGCGAGAGCGTGGCCACGTAGCCGGCAAAGAGCCCCACCAGCACGGAGAAGAGAAACCACTGGACCAGGCTCCTGCCCAGGGGCGGCGGACCGTTGGGTATCACGCTGACATAGCCGACCGGTCCGCGCTGGTACTTCTCCGTCATCTCGGGCGTCTTCATCTCCTTCATCGTGACGGCCATGGGAAACGCGTACTGCCCCGGCTCCACCTTCTGCGCGCGTATCGCCGCGAGGATCTCCTCCTCGCCGGAGAGCTTCCGGTAGTCGCCTTTGTGGGTTCGCAGCGCCATGTGGATGATGGAGCTGACGACGAAGACGAGGGCCGCGGAGATGAGAATCGGTAAACACAGATCCAACACGCCGAGCATGTCGCTCCTCCTCGGTTAGGGCAGGGAAGGAGGATACACGCTCGTCGCGGCCGTGTCATCTGTCAAGGGGACGGGACGCCGGGGACGCCCTCCGCCTCGGCCAGGGCCCGCCCCACGACGCGTTCGAGCCGGCCCCGGGCCTTGACCAGCACCAGCTCCTCGTCGTCCAGGGCCACGACGCAGAGGTCGCGCACGGCGTCGCCCTCGATCCGGTAGAGCACCCACACGGCGCTGTCGTCCTCCCGCGCCCGGACGGCAATCTCCCAGCCGTCGTCGAGCATGCGCTGCATGCGCCCGGGCATCTGCAGGGAACCGGTGGACGGGACGGAGTGGACATTGTACACGGCGACTTGCACGCGGCTCACGTCGCGCAGGTAGCCGCGCGCTTCGTCGCCCCCGGGCACGAGCGCCGTCACGAGTCTCGCCAGGCCGAGGGTGACGGGTCCGAGCGAGAGGGCGAATTCCTTGTCGAAGTCGGCACCGGGAAGCTGGCGTTCGATCTCGCGCTGGATGCCGGACAGCTCGGGCGCCCACAGGCAGCCCGGCGCGGCCGCCAGCGAGAGCCCGAGGATCGCGACCAGCGCCCCCCGGCGCGCTCTTTCGGGGTAGTTCCTCTCCATGCTCATCACTCCCGGGATGGCCGGGCCGGCGCCCCGGAAGAGCGCCGGCCCACCGGCCTAGTTCTTCTTGCCGCGCGTGGTGTCTACGTGGATGCCCTCGAGCCCGTCGATGTCGAAGTGCTCGCCGAGCCGGCCGATCTCCTCCGGGTTGATCGCGCCTACGATATTGACGAACACCGCCTCGTCGTCATCGTCGAGCGCCATCACCACGATGCCCTCGATCAACGAGTAGTCCTTGGACGCTTTGATGTAGATATCGGCGCGCTCGTCCTCGTCGCGCACGCGCACGATCCGCTCCCAGCCGTCCTTGTCCAGGCGTTTGGCCGTCTCCGAGGAGGCGGCGAGGAACTGGTCGGCGGAGACGTCGTCGGCGTCGTAGACGAGCACGCGCACCAGCTTGAGCCGGGAGAGTATTTCGTAGAGCTCTTCGTCCTCGTGCTTGACAAACCCCGAGACGAGGTTGATCAGCGGCTCGCGGAGGTACACCTCTACCTTGGCCTCCTTACCCTCGAAGAGCTTGAGACCGGCGAAGTCGACGTAGCCGGGATGCTTCTGGACCGCCTCCTCCTTCTCGGCGCTGGCCGGCCCGGCGGCCAAGAGGGCGGCCGCGAGCAGCGCGAAGAGCGCCGCACCGGTTCCAAGCCCGACTCTGTGCTGCGTTTTCATGGGTACTCCTTCCTATCTAGACCGCCCGTCGGCGGGCATGGTTTCGAGAATCTCCTTCTGCGACTCGGTGACCGCGCGCCCGACCGGCTTCACCAGCACCTCTTCGACGACGTGGCCACCCGCCTGGGTCATCGCGCGGTCCAACGGCTCGACCAGGCCTTCGTCCATTTCCTCGCGTAGGATCGATCCGGTCATGCGCGAGTACTTGCCCACGTACGCGAATGCGACCATCAGCTCACCGCGCGCTGCCTCCACCTCGGCCTGCGTGTAGCGCTCGCCCGCGGGTCCGGCCACGCGGTGGCGCTGCGTGAGGACGAACACGGTGACGGCGGCGATCGCCACCAGCATGACCGTCATGGCGGGCCGGGCGAACACTGCAGTGCGCCACGCGCGGGCACGCGCAAGCCGGCCCTGCGCCGGGGTCTGTATGCCGGCGACAAGCGCTTCCACGCGCGCCACGACCGCGTCGGGGCAGCCGTGCGTCGGCAGCGCCCGCAGCTCGGCCACCACGCGCCGGGCCAGCTCCACCTCGCGCGCGCACGCCGCGCACCCCGCGACGTGGCGCTCGAGCCGCTCCGCGTCGCCCGCGCGCAGCTCGCCATCGAGGTGGGGGTCGATGCGCTCGCGCACCCATGTGCAATTGTTCTCAGGCCGCATCGGTCTCGAACCTCTCCTGCAATTCCGCCCGCAGCATGGCGCGGCCGCGGTGCAGATAAACCTTGATCGTGTTGAGGGGCATTTCCATCGACTCGGCTATCTCGCCGTAGCTCATCTCCTGGATCTCGCGCATCACGATGATGCTGCGATAGGGCTCCGCCAGACGCTCCAGCGCCGCCTCGATAGCCTCGCGCGCCTCGCGCGCGCGCGCGCGTCCGTCGGTCGCACCCCCGCCGGCCACGGTGCGCGCCGCTTCCTCGGCGTCGACGGTCTCGGCGAGGATCTCGGAGCGCGTGCGCCGGCGCCGATGGGCGTCGATGACGGCGTTGCGCGCCACCCGCATCACCCACGCGCCCACGCGCGCCTCCTGCAGAGAGTCCGCGTGCTCCCAGAGCTTGATGAGCACGTCCTGCGTCACGTCCTCGGCGTCCTCCCGTCGCCGCAGGCTGTAGAGGGCATAGGTGTAGACCCGATCCCGGTAGGCCTGGGCGAGCTTGTGGAAACGATCCCGCATGTCACGAACCTACTGACGCACGGCGCGGTGGGAGGTTACAGGGGGCGCCGGACCATCTTGTGCCGGGGCCCGATCCACCTCACCTACGTCGGCAACACGGGCGTCGTTGCCGAGTCCGGCGGCGGCGCCGTTTTCGCGCGCCGGCCTGCTCCGTATCTGGTTGAATAACCATAAGTTAGTGGGGTGCTCGCCCCTCGCCGTGGCTCCCGGGCGAGAATCTGGCCGAATGCCGAAACCCCGGCGCTTGTAGGTGCGTCTAAATAAACGATGCAGGCGGCGGCCGGCGGCCCCACCCCGTGCTAGACTGTAATCCGATCCAACCCCACATTGCCCATAGGGGGTACCCTCGATGAAAGCGGTTCTCGTCCTGTTGCTCTGCGCGGCGGCGCTCGCGGCCGCGGGTCCAACGGAAGACGCCCTCGCCGGGGCCTCGCACCTCGGCGATCTGTTCACTGTCACGCGCGGCGAGGTCACGCGCGACGGCATCGGCTTCGTCGAATCCACCGAGATGCGTATCGACATCGGCGCCCGGGGCGTGCTGTCGCTGGGCACCACGCTGGGATCGATCAGCGTGCGCACGTGGGCGTCCGACCACGTGCGTCTCGTCGTGGACAAGCGCGCGCGGCCGATGTCGGCCGACGAGGCCCGACGCCTCTTCGAGATGTTTCACATTCAGGCGCGGCCGGGCCGCGGCGATGTTGCGCTTCGGGCCCGCGCCGCCAACGACGAGTGCGCGCGCGCCGTCGACGTGACGTTCACGCTGTGGGTCCCCAAGAACTGCAGCGTCGACGTCAGCACGAAGAGCGGCGACATCGACATTCCCGAGATGAGTGAGCGCTTCAGCGCGCGCACCGCAGCGGGAAAGATCAGCGTCGAGTGCGACACGGAAGTGATGGACATCGAGGTAGAGGATCGGACCGACGCGGGCGCGTCCGATGAGACGCCGGTCGAGAGCGAAACCCGCCCGACAGGCTACTAGAAAAGCGGGAGGAACCACGTGAACTCGGCGACGATGACGAAAGGCGGGTTGCGAACGCTCGCCTTCGCGCTGGCCCTGGGCGCGGCGCTGCCCGCGCGCGCGGAGGTACTGGCGACCTTCGAAGGTGTGCGCGAGGACCGCGTGGGAGTGCGCGGCTTCACCATGGCGAGCGACGGCGAGGTCAAGGCCACCGCGCTATCCTTCGGCTACCGCTCGTCGGGCGTATCCGTCACCCTCTCCAACGCGTGGATACTCGACGCCAACACGCGCGAGGTGGCGTGGGAGATGCGCGGCGCGCGCGACGAATGGAAGGCGAAGCGGCTGACCGAGGAGGCGTACTCCGTGCGCCTCCCCGCGGGTGCATACGAGGTTTACTACTCCACCTATCCCGACGTGCGCGAGCGCCGGCGGGGCGAGGGAGACTGGTTCGTCCACCTTTTCGGGCACGGCACCAAGGGCGCGATCGAGCGTATGCTCGACAACGAGGACCTCGACGAAATCGAAGACGCCTACCGTCGGCTTTGGTTCCGGCTGGAAGGACCCGGAGCGCCGTTGGACGAGACGGCGGTACGCGAGCGTCAGGAGCGCGTCGCGCGCGACGCGATCGTGGCGCTGCGCCGCCAGGGCGATCACGCCTACGTCCAGCAGGGCTTCGCGATCGACGAGCCCATGCGGCTGCGCGTCTACGCGCTGGGCGAAGCTCGCGAAGACGGGGAGTACGACCACGCCTGGATCATCAACGCCGACACGCGCGAGCGTGTGTGGCGGTTCACCTTCCGCGACAGCGACCACGCGGGCGGCACCGCCAAGAACCGCGTCGTGGACTCCGTGTTCGAGGCGCCGGCCGGCCGCTACGTGGCTTTCTACGCGACGGACGGTTCCCACTCCTTCGACAGATGGAACTACGCTCCCCCGCACGATCCCGCCGCCTGGGGCATCACCATTCGGGCGGCCGACCCCGCCACGCGCGCCCACGCGCGGGGTTTCGAGTACGAAGACAAGGGCTGGAAGAACGCGGTGGTGGAGATCGTCGAAGTGGGAGACGGCGCGCTGGTGGCCAAAGGCTTCACGCTCAAGAAGCCCATGCGCTTGCAGGTGTACACCCTGGGCGAGGGACAGGGCGGTCGCTTGTACGACTACGGCTGGATCGTGGACGCGCGCACGCGCCGGCGCGTCTGGGAGATGTCCTACGCCGAGACCGAGCGGGGTGGCGGCGCGGAGAAGAACCGCCTGTTCGACGGCACCGTGGAGCTTGAAAAGGGCGACTACGTCGCCTACTACGCCACCGATGATTCCCACTCCTACCCGGAGTGGAACGCCGCCCCGCCTCTCGACCGGCGCCGGTGGGGAATCACGATCGCGGGGGGCGCAGACTTCGACGCCCGGGCCGTGGCCCCCTACGACGACGCGGCACGCCGCGGCGACGCCCTGGCGAGCATCGTCGAGGTGGGCGACGGCGCGTATCTCCACCGGGAGTTTGCGCTGAAGAAGGAGACAACCCTGCTCGTCTACGCCCTGGGCGAGGGAACCGGCGGCCGCATGTATGACTACGGCTGGATAGAAGAGGTCGAGACCGGCCGGGTGGTGTGGGAGATGATGTACCGCAAGACTTCGCACGCGGGTGGAGCGGAGAAGAACCGCATGTTCAGCGACACGGTCACGCTCGCGCCCGGGAAGTACCGCCTGTACTACGAGTCCGATGACTCGCACTCGTTCGACCGCTGGAACGCCACGCGCCCCTACGATCCCCACGCGTGGGGCATAGCGGTCCACACCGTTGCCAACGACTGACGCGCAACGCGGCGTTGACGGCCGCGCCCCCGATTCAGTAGCTTCCTGGAACCGCCCCTCGCCGGCTCGCCGTTCGCGGCGGCAGCCGGCGTCGGGAGCGGTTCCGCGATGAAGCGTTTCCTCTCTTCGATCGCCGACGTGCGCAAGGGGGAAGGCCGGCTGACCTTCCTCATGGCGCTCTACTACTATCTGGTCCTCGTCACATACTACTTCCTCAAGCCGGCGCGGGACAGCCTCTTCCTCGTGCACCTCGGTCCGGCGCAGCTCCCCGTCGTGTTCATCGCGACGGCGCTGGCCGTGGCGCCGATAACCGCCTTCCTGGCCTCCGCCAGCCGCCGCCAGCAGCTCACGCGCCTCATCGCCGGCACCTCGGCCCTGATGGTGGCGTGCCTGGCCATTCTGCGCTGGCTCCTCTCGCTCGATGCCGGCTGGGTGTTCTACCTGTTCTACGTGTGGGTCAGCATCTTCGGGGCCCTGACGGCCGCGCAGTTCTGGCTGCTGGCGAACGCCGTGTACACTCCCGCCCAGGCCAAGCGTCTCTTTCCCCTGCTGAGCATGGGCGGAATTCTGGGGGCAATGACCGGGGGCGAGATCACGCGCCTGGTGATCCGCGCGGCCGGGGTGGCGACGGAGGATCTCCTGTACTTCTGCATGGTGCTCTCGTCGCTGATCGCCGGCATGGCGGCGATCACCTGGCGGATGCGCGCGCGCGGCGGAATGGAGCCGCCCCCGGCGCGAAGGCGCGGCGCGCCGGAAACCTCGGACGGCTTGGGACAACTCGTGCGCCTGGTCCGCCGCTCGCCTCTCCTCTCCTACACCGTCGGCATCATCGCCGTCACCATGGCGACCACCACGCTCGTCGACTTCCAGTTCAAGACGATCAGCG
>JAOTVO010000340.1 GCA_029863355.1 Candidatus Krumholzibacteriia bacterium | reverse complement strand
GACCAGGTCGAACCGCTCCTCCAGACGCCGAAGCACGTCCACCACCGCCCCCTGGCGAATCTCGACTTCGTGGCGGCCCGCGTACCGCTCCTGCAGGAAGGCCACGGACTTGCTCGAGACGTCGACGCCTACGCAACGGGACGCGCCGAGCGACAGGTAGAAATCGATCCAGTGCCCGGACCCGGATCCCAGGTCGCAGACGCTCTTCGATTCCAGGTCGAAGCGGCCGTTGCGCAGGTGCCGGAGAACGAGGAGCTCGACCGAGGCGTAATGATACGCGCCGGTCAGCACGTTCTGGTCCGGACCGATGGTCTGTCGATCGCTCAGGCCTTTTGTGAAGAACGCGCCGTCCCACCACGCGCCGGGGTCGTAGGCGCGACGATGCCCGCGCACGTGCGTTCGGTAGAGTCCCCGCAGCACCTTCGCGCGCTTCTTGAGGAATCTCTTCAGGGCGATACGAAGGTCCCTATACACGCTCGACGACTCCGATCCCATGACGAATGGGCAGCAATGGCGAACCCCTCCCTCTCACCCCTCAATGCCGCTCGACGGGGTTGCCATCGCGCGCGGCGGGTGCGAGTATAGCATCGTCATGCGTCGTATCGAAAGCGCGCACAACCGGGTGTTCAAGGAGCTCAGCCGGCTCCTCACCTCTTCGGGGATCAAGAAAGAGGGACGTGCGCTCGTGGCCGGATCGAAGCCGGTGGGCGAGGCCCTGCGGCGCTTCCCCTCGCGCTGCCGCGCGTGGATCAGCGCCGGCGAGGATGCGCCACCGCCGTCCGAAGCCCCCGCGCACCTCGAGTGGCTTTGCCTGGCGAGCGCGCTACACCGCGCCCTCGACGTCTTCGGAACCGGCGCGCCACTCCTGCTGATCGAGTCACCCCCGATCCTCCCGTGGAGCACGGCCCAGGGCTTCCCCGACGGCTGCAGCCTGCTCGTCCCGTTCCAGGACCCCGAGAACGTGGGCGCGGTGGTCCGCTCGGCGCTCGCCTTCGGCGCGGCGCAGGTGATTCTGCTCGCCGAGAGCGCGCACCCCTACCACCCCCGGGCGATGCGCGCGTCGAGCGGAGCGGTACTGTACGCGCCCTTGCGCGCCGGCCCGTCCATCGCCGAGCTGCCCGCGGATCTGCCCGTCGTGCCGCTCTCCGCCGAAGGGCGCCCGCTCTCCGCGTTCGTCTTCCCGCTGTCCTTCGGTCTCCTCGCCGGCCTGGAGGGGCCGGGCCTGCCGGCCGCGTGGCGGGAGCGCGCAGTCTCCATCCCGATCCGGTCCGAGGTGGAGTCGCTGAACGCCGCCGTCGCCGCGTCCGTCGCGCTCTACGCCTGGTCACGCGCCCGCGGCGGGGTTCGGTGAACGACGACGCGGGTGCGACGGCCGGTTCCCGGGGAACGCGCCCGTAGCAGAGGGGTATCAAGCACCAACGAATCGGAAAGGAGCGACATGTTCGGGTCCACGTGGCTACGCCCCCTGCCCCTCGTCACCGCCCTCGCGCTCGCCTGCGCCGGCGGCGGCGAAGAGGCGACCGACGCCCGCCAGTTCGTCCCCTTCGGCGCGTACGCATCGCAGGGGGACTCGCTGCCGCGCGTGCGCTACTTCGAGGACGGCCAGCTCTCCGTCAACGACCGCTGCGCGGTGCGCCGCACCAAGCTCAACCCCCACGTGCGGCCGGTCTGGGTCAACGGCCACCCCGTCGGCTTCTGCTGAGCCCCGTGTGCCCGGACCTTCGTGCAAGGTCCCGACACCTACCTGCGCGACCTCGGCATCTCGCTCGCATGCCCCGTGCATCCGGAGCGTCCGGCCGTGATCGACGCCGAGCATCGCGCCTTCGTCAACTGGGAGGCCTATTACTTCTCCGACGCCCAGGCGCGGGCCGAGTTCGCCGCCGCACCGCTTCACTTTGCCGGCCGACTCACCGACCCCGTCACCCACCGGCGCTTCGTCGCCACCGACGCCTCCCCGCGCCGCGACTACGGGGAACGCGTCTACTACTTCGCGTCGGATCAGACCGTGGCCCGCTTCGACGCCGATCCGGACGCCTACGCCACACCCATGCCCGGCATGGTGGAGATGCGCTAGGCTCCCGTGGTCCGGTCAGCCGCGTGGAGTCCCGGCCGCGGCGACTTCAACGCGGCGTACGAGCAACCCTCCACCGCGACGTCGGCCAGCGTCTTGGTCAGTCTCGTCGAGCGAACCAGTCGCAAGATCACGCGATAGCCCCTTCCGCCTTCGTCCTCGCAGCGCAGATCCCAACGATCGTAGACGGTGGCGAACCCGTGCCTTCTCAGGAGCGCGCGTGCCTTCCAAGGGGTGAACCAATTGACGGCGGGCGCCTTCGTGTACCCGATCAGCTCCGGCCTGGCGTCCTTGGCCCAGGCGATGATCCGCTGCTTCATCCAATCTGGATACCAGGCGAAGAGCGGAAAACCGCCTATCTCGTTCTGGACGGGACAAAGCGCGTTCGCGGAGTTGAACCAGAACACGCCTCCCGGCTTGAGCACGCGGTTGATCTCGGCAAACGCCTTCTCGACGTCCGCAACGTGCTCGATAACAGAGGAGGCGTGGACCACGTCGAAGGTGTCCGCGTCGTAGGGAAGGGCCTCTGCGGTTCCGGCGCAGATGGGAATCGGAATCCCCAGTCGCTGGGAGAGCACGGCCGCACGTTCCCTCGCTTCGCCCCAGGGTTCAACGCCTTCGCAGCGGTACCCGAACTGGTTGCACACCGCCACGAAACCCCCGGACGCTGCACCGACGTCCAGGATTCGTGCGTCCTGCGGAAGCGCCGCGACTCGGCGCAATCGGGACAGCACTGCTTCCGCCCACTTTCTCCGCAGGGGGAGCGCCGCCACGATCTCCTCGAGTCCGCGTTGTTCCGAGGCGAAGAACTTGCGTGCTCTGCCCATATCGCACCGCCGCGACGAAGCTCCGGC
>JAOTVO010000339.1 GCA_029863355.1 Candidatus Krumholzibacteriia bacterium | reverse complement strand
ACGAGGACGCGGCGACGCTGGTCGAGTTCCTCACCGAGAGCATGCGCGGCATCACTAAGTAGCCGCGCGCCGCGCGAGGCCGCGATGGGGATTCGTGTCGGAGTTGCGGGGACGGGACGCCTCGGCCGTGAGCACGTTCGGGTGCTCGGCGGCATCGACGGCGTGGAGGCGGTCGCCTGCTACGACGTCGACCGCACCCGCGCGGAGTCGGCGGCGGGCGCCTTCGGCGCGCGCGCCTGCCCGTCGCTCGAGGAGATGATCTCCGAGGTCGACGCCGTCTGCGTCGTCGTTCCCACCACCCATCACGCCCGCGTCGCCTCGCTCGCCCTGGAGGCGGGTCGCGACGTCTTCGTCGAGAAGCCGCTGGCGAGGAGCTCGGCGGAGGCCGCCGATCTGGTCGCGCGCGCGGAGGCTGCGAGAGTGGTGCTCCAGGTCGGCCACGTGGAGCGCTTCAACGGCGCCGTGCAGGCGGCGGCGGCGCGCGTCGGGCGGCCCTCCTTCGTGGAGATCCACCGGCTGGCGCCGTTTCGCGTGCGCGGGACGGACGTCTCCGTAGTCGGCGACCTCATGATTCACGACCTCGACCTCCTGGGCTACCTCGTCGGCGAATGGCCGGCGGAGGTGCGTGCCAAAGGCGCCTCCATCCTCACGCCGGGGTTCGATATCGTCAACGCGCGCCTCGAGTTCCCCGGCGGTTGCGTGGCCAACGTCACGGCCAGCCGGGTGACAGTGGCGCCCATGCGCAAGGTGCGCGTCTTCTCGCCCGACGGCTATCTGTCCATCGATCTCTTGGCGGGCGTGGCGCGGCACTACCGCCGCGCGCCGGATTTCGACGCCAAGCTCGCGCGCCTGCGCGAGGGGGACGAGGCCTCCGCGCAGCTGCTCGACTTCATCGAGATCGAGACCATCGCGTCCGACGGCGTCGAGCCGCTGCGCAAGGAGCTCGAAGCTTTCTGCCGCTGCGTGGCGACGCGCGAGACGCCGCCGGTCACGGGCCGCGACGGCCTGGCCGCGGTACGCCTCGCCGAGGAGGTGCTCGCGCGGGCGTCGGAACGGGCCGCGTCGTGATGCGATGACCGACCGCCCGACGATCGTCCTCTCCTGCGGCGAGATGAGCGGCGACCTGCACGCCGGGCGCCTCGTCGCGCACCTGCGCGAACGCCTGCCCCGTCACCGCGTGGTCGCCTTCGGCGGTGAGCGCTGCGCGCAAGCGGGGGCCGAGCTCGTCTTCCACTATCGCGACTACGCGATCCTTGGCTTCACCGGCGTGCTCGCCAGCCTGCCCCGGCTGTGGCGGCTGGAGCGGGCCCTGCGCTCGCGGCTGCGCGCGGCCGATCTCTTCATCGGCGTGGACTACCCCGGGCTCAACCTCCGCCTGGCGGCGTACGCGCGCCGCCTCGGCGTGCCCGTCCTCTATTACATCAGCCCGCAGGTCTGGGCTTGGGGGGCGGGGCGTATTCCCAAGATGGCCCGCGTGATCGACAAGCTGGCCGTCATCCTGCCCTTCGAGGAGGCGTTCTTCCGCGCGCGCGGCGTGAGCGCCGAGTTCGTCGGGCATCCCCTGGTCGTGGACGAGAAGCCGCCGGAGCCGATGCCGTGGGAAGCGCGCGAGGGCGTGGGGCTCTTGCCGGGGAGCCGGGCGCAGGAGGTGACGCGCATCCTTCCCGTGCTGCTGGGGGCGGCCGCGCGACTGGCCGCGCGCGGGAGCGCGGATCGCTTTGTGATCGGCCGCAGCCCCGCCGTGCCGCGCGCGACGTACGAACGGATCATTGCGCGCTCGGGTGTGGCGGCGATCATCGACGACGACGCGGCGGCGGTGATCCGCCGCTCGCGGCTGGCACTCGTGGCTTCGGGGACCGCCACGCTGCAGACGGCGTTGATGGAGACCCCGCTGGTGGTGGTCTACCGCGTCTCGCCGCTAAACTACTGGCTGGCGCGCGGGCTGGTCACCGTCGACGACATCGGGCTGGTCAACGTCGTGCTCGGGAAGCGCGTCGCACCGGAGCTGGTCCAAGGCGCGGCCACGCCGAGCGCGCTGGCCGCCGCCGGCGCCGCGCTCCTCGAGGACGAGGCGCAGGCCGAGGCCATGCGTGCGCGCTTCCGCGGCCTGCGCGCGCTGCTCGGGGGCGGCCGGGGAAGCGCCCGTGTCGCCGAGATGGCGGCGGAGCTGGTCGGCGCATGAATCTGGGGATGAAGCTCATGGCCATCGCGGCGGCGACGCTGATCCGCGCGCTGGGCCTCACCTGGCGCGTTACCTGGGACGGTCTGGAGCGCGAAGCGGCGGCGCGTGCGATCTCCCCGCGCGTGATCTACGCGGCCTGGCACGGGCGCCTCCTTCCGCTGGCGTGGACGCACCGGGGGCGCGCGCTACATATACTGGCCAGCGAGCACCGCGACGGCGAGCGGCTGGGGCAGGTGATCCGTCGCCTGGGCTTCGGCCACGTGCGGGGCTCGAGCACGCGCGGCGGCGCGCGCGGATTGCGAGACATGGCGGCCCGGCTCCGCGATGGCCTTGACGTGGGCATCACTGTCGACGGCCCGCGCGGACCGCGCCATCGGGTCAAGCCAGGGTCGCTGGAAATCGCCAAGATCGCGGGCGCGGCTATCGTGCCCATCACGGCGAGCTCGCGTCGGCACAAGATCCTCGCCTCGTGGGATGCCTTCGAGATCCCGCTGCCGTTCACGCGCGTGCGCGTCGCGCACGGCGCGCCCGTGACGGTGCCCGCCGACGCCTCGCCCGAAGTGCTCGAAGCCAAGCGGCAGGAGCTGGAGCGCACCCTGCACGCGATCACCGAGGAGAACGACCGCCTTGTCCGCGCGGACCGATAAACGCGTGGTGGAGCGCCGGTCGTGGCTGCGCGCTCGGCACGCCCGCTGGCGCGGCGGGCTTGAGCCGCTGGGGTGGCTCTACGGAGCGGCGTCGGCCGGCGTGCGCGC
>JAOTVO010000045.1 GCA_029863355.1 Candidatus Krumholzibacteriia bacterium | reverse complement strand
GTCAGGGATTCGGGATATCCCGCGACATCGAGACCCGACTCGAACAGTACAAGAAGGACCTCGTGGCGGACCGTTTCGTGCAGGAGGTCATCAAGAACCGCGCCGTCGTCACCGAGCAGGAAGTGCGCGCCTACTACGATGCCCGGCGCGCCGAATACACGCGCGAATACCGCGTCAGTCATATCCTGGTCAACACGCTGGAGGAAGCGGAGAAGGCCAAGGAAATGCTGCAGCAGCGGACGTTCTCCTGGGTGGCGCGCCGCTACTCGATTGACAAGCACACGGGAATCGGCGGCGACCTTGGCTTCCTCTCCAAAGGCAACATGATCCCGGAGTTCGAGCACGTGGTCTTTGCCATGGGGGTCGGCGATGTAAGCGACATCATAGAGTCGGACTTCGGCTACCACATTATCAAGCTGATGGACGTTCGCGACGCGCGCGATAAGCTCGACTACGAGGACGCCGCTCCGGAGATCTCGCGCATGCTGCTTCTGCAAAAGCGCAACGCCATCTATGACAGCCTCATCGAGGGCCTCGTCTCGTCCGCCGAAATCGAGGTGCTGGATCCGGAGCTGAGGCTCCTGGTGGATACCGGCGCGACGGCCGCCCCGCCGCCGCCGCCGCGGGCCACCGACCCCGTCGCCGACACCCTGGGCACGTACGCGGGCGGGGGGTCGCAGGAATGAGGGTGAGAACTCCCGGGTTGGTGATGCTGGCGATGCTGGCGACCGTCGTCGCCGCTACGGGGACCGGCCGCGCCGAAGAGGGCGAGCTGATCGATCGCATCGTCGCCGTGGTGGAGGACGAGGCGATTTTTCATAGCGACGTCGAGCAGGTGGTCAGGCAGATCATGCTGCAGGAAGGTCGCCTGTCGCTCTCCGAAGAGGAGCGCGCCGCGCTGGCCGAGAAGGTGCTGCAGGACCTCATTAATGATCGCCTCGTCATCGCGCAGGCGGGACGTCTCGGGATCGACGTTCCCTTCAAGGAGGTCGAAGAGCAGGTGCAGCGGGCGCTCGAGGAGAACCGGCGCCTGCTCGGCGGCGAAGAGGCGTTCACGAGACAGCTCGCTCGCGAGGGTTTCACCATCGACGAGCTCAAGCAGCTCTACCGCCGCCAGATCAAGAACCGCATGCTCGTCGAGCGCGTGCTGCAGGCGGAGATGGCGAAGCAACGGCGCGAGGTCAGCGACGATGATCTGCGCCGTTACTACGACGAGCATCGCGCCGAGATTCCGGAGCGGCCGGCCGTCGTTCACCTGAAGACCATCTTCATCCCCTTCGCGGCCTCAGCCGGCGCCAGCTCGGCCGCGCGCCAGAAAATCGACGATATCCATCGCCGGCTGCTCGCGGGAGAGCCGTTTGCCGACCTGGCGCGCGACCGCTCCGAGGATCCCAGTGCGCCCGGGGGCGGGGATCTGGGCTGGCTCCGGATTTCCGACCTGAGCGAGCCGGCCTTCGCGGCGGCCGCGGCCGCGCTCGAGATAGGGGAGGTCAGCGAGCCCGTACTCACCACTTACGGCTACCATGTCATCCAAGCCACCGAGCGCAACCCCGTCACGGGCGAGGTGCGCCTGCGTCACATACTGATCCGAGCCCAGGCCTCGGAGGGCGACATCGCGGAGGTCTTCGAAACGGCCACGGAGATCCGCGAAGCGCTGCTCGCCGGCGCGCCTTTCGACTCGCTCGCCGACCGCTACAGCAGCGACCCCAACGGCGGCCCCGGCGGCGACCTCGGCTGGCTCAAGGTGGCCGACCTGCCCCAGTTCTTCCAGGACGTGCTGACGGAAATGAAGCTGGGCGAGATCAGCCAGGTTCTACGCGAGTCGGCCGGGTTCCGCATCGTCAAGCTCGAGGGGAGCGAGGGCGCGCGGCCGTACGAATTCGAAGAGGTGCGGCAGGAGCTCATGCGGCTGTACCAGGGGGAGCAGGCCGGGGCGATGTACGCCGACTACGTGGAGGGGCTGCGCGAGAAGTTCCACGTCGACCTCAAGGGCGAGCCTCCCGCCGTCGACTGACCGCCGTGCGTCTCGACCTCGCGTTGAAGCATCTCTGTCTGGTCAAGAGCCGTTCCGCCGCCAAGTCGCTGTGCGATGCCGGCCGCGTGCTGGTGGACGGCGTCCCCGCGCGCGCCGCCTCGACGCTCCGAGCGGGGCACCGGGTAGTGATCGAGTTCCCCCGCCGCAAGATCCGGCTCGAAATCCGCGCCGTTCCCGAGCGGCAGCTCAGCAAGGCGCGCTCTCGCCAGTGCTACGCCATCCTGGAGTCGGAGGGCGAGGCCGATCCCGAAGAAAGCCTCCTGGACGGGCCCTGATTTTGGGCTACGATCGTAGCCGTGAAAGCACCCCAACCGCTGATCGCCGTCACCATCGGAGACCCCGCCGGGATCGGCCCGGAGATCGTCGCCCGGCTCTTCGCGGGTGCTGCGCCCGCACGCTCGCGCGCCCTGCTGATCGGCGCTGCGGCGGCCTGGGGAGGGTGGCGTGAACGCGAGGGCCTGCAGTGCCCCGAGGTGGGCTCGCTCGAAGAGGCGACGACGGGGCCGGCATCGGCCGCGCCGGTGGCGGTCCTGGACACCGGGGTAGAGGCGCCGTTCTCGGCGGGAGTGGAGAGCGCCGGCGCGGGGTTGCACGCGGGCGTCGCGATCGAAGTCGCCTGCCAGCTCGCGCGCCGGGGAAAGGTGGCGGCGATCGTCACCGCGCCGATCTCGAAGCGGTCGCTCGGTCTGGCCGGCTTCCCGTTTTCGGGGCACACCGAGATGCTCGCCCAGCTCCTGGAGCGCCCGCATTGCCAGATGATGATGGTGGTCGGGAACCTGCGCGTGGTGCCGCTCACGCGGCACCTGCCGCTGCGCGAGGTGGCCCCGCGCGTCACGGCTGCGGCCCTGGAAGCGTGCCTGCGCGAGACCCACGCCGGGCTGCGCGGCGTGTTCGGCATCGCCCGGCCGCGCATCGCCGTGGCGGGGCTCAACCCGCACGCCGGCGAGGGGGGCGTCCTCGGGACCGACGAGCGAGATGTCATCGTGCCGGTGCTGGAGGCGTTGCGCACGGCGGGATTGGACGTGACCGGGCCGCTCTCCGCCGACGCGATGTTCCAGGAGGCGTATGCGGCGCACGTCGCCGGCGACGCCGGCGCGCGCGCCTACGATGCGTACGTCACCATGTACCACGATCAGGGACTGGCGCCGTTCAAGATGATCGCCCAGCGGCGGGGCGTGAACGTCACCATCGGGCTCCCCGTGCTGCGCACGTCGGTCGATCACGGCACGGCCCTCGACATCGCCGGCAAAGGGGTCGCCAGCACGGAATCGCTGCACGCAGCCTACGCGCTGGCCGAGGCGCTCTGCGCGAGCGCCGGGAGCCGGGCGGGCGCCGCCACCCCGCCGGGGTGGTCGGAAACCGACCAGGGCGGGCCGGCCGGGGCGAGGCCAGAAACCTAACTTATTTTAGAATATATGGTTACAGGGGCACTCGTGCGCCAGCGCGCTGGCCCGCGTCTTGATGTGGGTTGTAGCCGGGAAAATGTCCCTGGAGCCGGATCGATCCGTGTGGGATAAGCAGGTTTGCCCTCCTCCGCCATGGGCGGGGACAATTCCGCGGCCACAACCGACATGAACGATAACTCGCGCGAAGATCGCACCGTCATAGGGATCTACCACCTCTCCAAGCGCTACGGCGACCGGGTGGCGCTCGACGATGTGTCGCTCACCGTGTCCAACGGGGAGTTCGTCTTCCTGGTGGGGCCGAGCGGGGCGGGCAAGAGCACGTTGATGCGCATGGTCTACATGGACGAGATGCCGAGCGAAGGGCAGGTCGTGGTCGGCGAGTTCGTCTCGACGCGCATGAAGCGCCGGCAGGTGCCCTTTCTCCGCCGGCGTCTCGGGGTGATCTTCCAGGATTTCAAGCTCCTGGAGGATCGCGACGTGTTCGAGAACGTGGCCATCGCCATGCGCGTGACGGGCACGTCCGGCTACGACTTGAAACGGCGCGTCACGCAGGTGCTCAATCAGGTGGGGCTCTACCACAAGCGAAAGGATCTGCCGCGCTCACTGTCGGGCGGCGAGCAACAGCGTGTTGCCATCGCCCGCGCGCTGGCGAACAACCCGTCGATCATTCTGGCCGACGAGCCCACCGGCAACCTGGATCCGGAAGTGACGGAAGAGATCCTGCGCTTGCTATTCCGGATCAACAGCGCGGGCACGGCCGTGCTCATGGCTACGCACGACCACGCGATGGTACGCAACTTCGGCCAGCGCATCCTCCACTTGCGCGAAGGCAAACTGTTCGAGGACAAGCGCACGGGACTCACGGGTGATCTCTCCGATCGCCTCGACACGCTGCAGCGCGAGCGGGTGCGCATGCAGCGCATCCAGACGGACCTGGAGCGAAGCCGGCGCGTGTCGACGGCGGCCACCACCGACGACCTGCCGGCTGCGGCGGAGGTGCCACTCCCGGGACTGCCGGAGGCCGGTGACGGCGAGGAGCTGACATGATCCGCAAGGGCGTCTATCTCACGCAGGAGGCGTTTCGTACGCTGCTCCGGCACAAGGGCGTCACGGCGATATCGGTCGTGATCATGAGCCTCTCTCTGCTCATGCTCGCCGTCTTCCTGCTGGCCACGGACAACCTCCTGCGCCTGGTAGGCGAGGCGCACCGCGATCTCAAGATCTACGTCTATCTGGAAGACGGCGTCTCCCAAACCGGCGTCGAGACGCTGCATCGGCAAATCGTCGCCATGGACGAGACGGACACGGTGGTTTTTGTCTCCAAGCAGCAAGCGCTCGCCGACTTCCGGCAACAGCTGGGAGAGGAGACCGATTTGCTGGACGCGCTCGAGGCCAACCCGCTGCCCCACGCCTTTTGGGTGCAGCCAAGAACGGAGCACAAGAACCGGCAGTCGATTGCGTACGCGGCCGGCAAGATGCTGCAGCTCGACGGGGTGAGCGAAGTTCGTTACGGGAAGGAGTTCCTGGACAAGTTCACTGCCATCGTCAAGGCCGCTTACTACGTGGACACAGTGGTCGGCCTGATCGTGATTCTCTCCGCCGTGTTCATCATTTCAAACGCGGTGCGACTCACCGTCATCGGTCGCCGCCGTTCCATCGAGATCCTCAGGCTCGTGGGAGCGACCAACCGCTTCGTCACCATGCCCTTCATCGTCGAGGGGGCCTTCCAGGGCGGTGTGGCCGCCGCCGTCTCGCTGCTACTCCTTACCGGCGTCACGCTGCTGAGCCGGCGCTATCTGCCCGACCTGACCTACTTCTCCGCCGAGAAGGCGATGATCTACACCTTCACGTGCATAGCGATCGGATCGGTCGGGAGCTTCACCGCGCTCCGGCGCTACTTGAGAGTGTGACCCTCGGATTCTCATGAACCGGACCGCGTCCCATATTGGCGTGCCTCTGGTCGTGGCGGCGTTGGCCGTTGCGATGATCGCCGGCGCGCCGGTCTGCGCGTCGGCGCAGACGCTCGAGACACGCATCGACGACAAGGAGAAGGAGCTTGGCCGCATCAAGAAGGAGATCGACGACCATCGAAAACGTTCGGGGGAGTTGAAGAAGCAGGAAGTTACGGTGATGAATAGGCTTTCGAACCTGGACAAGGAGATCGATCTGTCCCGGCGGTTCTTGCGCAATCTGACGGAGCAGGAGGCGTTGCTCGGCGCCCAGATCGACAGCCTGCAGAACGAGATCGGCGCCGACGAGGCGTTGATCGCCGTGCGGCGAGAGGCGCTGGCCCGACGCGTACGCCAGATGTACACGCGCGACCCTCGCTTCCGCTGGGAGGTCTTGCTGGGCAGCTCGAATATCGAACAGGCGCTCACGCGCTATCGCTACATGCAGATCATCGCGGAGCAGGACGCGGCCATGATCGCGGATTATCACGGGCGCAAGCGGGTCCTCGAGGTGGAGCGCGCGCGGCTGGTCGAGTCCCTCTCCGATCTGGTCGTGCTCCGGCAGGAGCGCGAGGAGGAGGCGCGCAAGCTGGAGGCGAACAAGAAGGAGCGCGAAAGCACGCTGGCGCAGATCCGCGGCCAGAAGAGCCAGCACAGCAAAGCGATCGCCACGCTGGAAAAGTCACAGAAGGAAGTGCAGGATCTCATCACCCGGCTCGAGCGCGAACGCACGGAGGAGGAGCGGCAGACCCTGGAGGGGCTGGGCAACTTTGCCGTCCTCAAGGGCCGGTTGCCGTGGCCGGTGGAAGGCAAGGTGATTCGCAAGTTCGGCAAGATCACGCACCCAAAGTACGCCACGGTCACATTCAACAACGGCATCGATATCTCCGCCCCCTCGGGCACTCCGATCCTCGCCGTATCGGCGGGCGTGGTCGAGTTCGTCGACTGGATAGACGCCTACGGCAAGTGCATCATTCTGAATCACGGCGGCGGGTACTACACCCTGTATGCGCACGTCGCCGCCACTTTCGTGGCGCAGGGGCAATCGGTGCAGTCGCGGGAAGTGATCGCCGAGGTCGGCGACACCGGGTCCCTCGAAGGTTTCGTGTGCCACTTCGAGGTCCGCCAGTCCAAGCGGGCGCTCAATCCGCTGGAGTGGCTGGCGCCATCGCGCGCCGGCGGCGCTTCTCGCTGAGCCGGGCGCTGTGGTGGGGTCAGCGGGGATAGAGGAGGATGAAGAGCAAGAGGGGGGAGACGCTCGCGCCCGGACCGTAGTAGACGTCGAGGAACCAACTGGCGAACGAAGCGCTGCGGTGTCGCCAGGTGAAGCCGATCTGCCCGCCCCCCAACTCGAGATGCGGGCGGTAGCGTTCGCGCGCGAGCGAGACCGTCCTCCCTTCGATGTAACGCTTTCCCAGTACCTCGCGCAACGCTTCCTTGAACGCAAGAAACTCGTCGCGGGCCCGCGCGCCGTGCTCGGCCATGTCGCGCACGCGCGCCACGGGGTCGGCCGCGACCTCGCCGTAGCGGTCGTAGAACCGAGCCACTTCTTCGGGCTGGGGGGCGAAGAGGACCAGGCAGAAGTCCACTACGCCATGCGCCTCTCGCGCACGGAAGAACAGATGCACGCGATCCTCGCACACCAGCACGCGCTGGACGGGCAACGTGCCATCGCGAGTGAGGAAGACAGGCGGGAGCGCGTCGTCGCTGATGCGCGTCCAGCGGGTCAACGCGGTCAGGCAATCCTGGGCGGCGGCGGGCGCGGACACGGAGAGCCCTGCGCACGCGATGGCGGCGAAGAGGAAGCGAGGGGGAGATGACATGGTGGTGTCCCTCGTCCCATGCTAGCCGGGAGTGCGCCGGGCGTCAATCGCGCTCGGCGCACACCGTGGCATTCGCCCCCTCCGTGGTGTATACTGCGCGCATGTCCGCAAGAACCGCCGACGACATGCGGCCCTACCCCGCCGTCGACCTGGGGCAGGCGCACGCGGCGTCGCTCCTCGGCGCTCTGCGCGGCCCGCCGCTCCCGTCGCTGCTCTTGAGCGGGCCGGAGGGAACGGGCAAGACGCTGGCCGCGCTCGAACTGGCGCGCGCGCTGGCGTGCGAACGCCCGGCACCCTGCGACCTGTCGGCGGGCGATGAGTGCGACGCGTGCCTCAAGGCGTCGCTCCTCGAGCACGCCGGCATCCAGCTGATCTTCCCGACGCCGACGCAGGGGAGCGGCGAGGACGACGAAGGGGACGTCACCGACACCGCGCGCATCCTGGACGAGATGCGTCGGGATTTCTTCTCGCGCGTCCGCTTCGCAAAGAAGACCTCGATCCGCGTCGCGCGCGCGCGTGCCGTGATCAAGCGCGCCAACACCAAGCCGTTCGGATACCCGTACCACGTGTTCATCTTCGTCGACGCGCACGCGATGCGCGAGGAGGCGCAAAACGCTCTGCTCAAGCTCGTCGAAGAACCCCCGGCGCATGCTTTGCTCGTATTCATGACCACCAACCCGGAAGCGATCCTCTACACGATCCGCTCGCGCTGCCAGCACGTACGTTTCTCTCCGCTCAAGGCCGAGGTGGTCGAGCGGGTACTGGCGGGGTACTACGGCGCGGCGGTGGAGGACGCCCGGCGCGCCGCGGCGCTGTCGCACGGCTCCATCACCCGCGCCCGCGCCCTGCTCGAGGCGCAGGACGAGGGAGAGCGCGAGGTCGCGGCGGCCTTCGTCGAGGGCCTGGCCGGGGAGGGCGAGGCGTGGGCCATCGGGCGAGCCCTCGCCCTGGGGCGCGGGGCCAACCGCGAGGGGGTCGCGCGGTTCCTGGACGAGGTGGCGCTCCTGTTTCGAGACGTGATGGCGGGCGAGGAGCGCCTGTTGGTCAACAAGGACATGGCGGCCCGGCTGGCGCCTCTGCGCGGGCGCTGGAAGCGCACCGCGCTCCCCGGCATCATCGACCGGATCGGCGAGTCGCGTGGCCGCATCCTCCTGGCCAACGCCAGCATCGACTCCACGCTGGCCGATCTGTTCCTCGCCATCCACCGTTGCCGTTAGCGAGCCGGTGTGGAACAATGCAAAGGAAGCGGTAGCGCTCGGGAGGATGCACCATGAGAGACGTCTTATCCTCGATTGCACACGTCCTGCAAGTGGAGCTGTTCAGGCTCGGAAACACGCCGGTCTCCGGGGCGACGCTGGCGATGTTCGTCGTCATCCTCTGCGTGACCGCTCTGGTGTCGGTCTTCGTTCGGCGTGCGATCGTGCGCGGCTTCCGGCGCCGCGGCGTCACCGACGAGGGATCGGTCGTGGTAAGCACGCGGCTGGTCCATTACGCGATCGTGTTGTTGGGAACAGGTGTCGCCGTCCACACGCTGGGCGTGAACCTCACGGCATTCTTCGCGGCTGGGGCCGTGTTCGCGGTCGCGCTGGGTTTTGCCATGCAGAACATCAGCCAGAACTTCGTATCCGGCGTGATCCTGCTGGTCGAGCGCACCATCAAACCGGGCGACGTGCTCGAGGTCGAAGGCATGAAGGTGAAGGTCGTAGACATGGGGATCCGTACCACCATTGCTCGCACACTCGACGACGAGGACATCATCATTCCCAACTCGATCCTCGTGCAGTCCGTGGTCAAGAACCACACGCTGCGCGACGTGCTCTATCGGGTGCGCGCTCCCGTAGGCGTCGTCTATGGGTCCGACATGCGCCTGGTCCGGCAAACGTTGGAGGAGACGGCACGAGCCCTGGACTCGCGCGTGCAAGCGCGCGACCCGGTCGTGCTGCTGCGCGAGTTCGGGGACTCGTCGGTCAACTGGGAGGTTTCGGTATGGGTGGATGACCCGTGGGCCATGCACGGCGGGCGCTCGAAACTCAACGAGGCCATTTGGTGGGCCTTGAAGGACGCGGGCATCACCATTGCATTTCCGCAGCTCGACCTGCACCTGGACGAGCGCGTGGAGAACGCGCTGGAGTCGATGGCGACGGGGACGCGCGCATGAGTGTTTCAAGGCGAGTATTTCCTGGAGGAGTGAGTTGAAATCGAGAGACGTCAGACTCATCGTTTTCGTTCTGCTGGTCCTGCTCATGATGGTCGTGATGTATCAGAACCGCCACGTGGTCACGCTGAGCTTCCTGTTCTGGAGCTTCCAGATGTCGCAGCTGCTCCTAGTGCTTCTGCTAACCGCCGTCGGGTTCGTGGCCGGCTTCTTCGTGGGCAAGTTACGCGGGGGCAAGGGTGAAACGAATTGAGAAGCTGAAAATCCCGCGGACGCCGACTTTCTTCCGCCACGCGGACAAGAAGGTCGCCGCCCCGCCGGGCTCGCTCGTGTACACGGGCGAGCAGCGCGTGGATCGGCCCACCATCGATGTGATCGCATACGGCCCCGAGCGCATCGACGAGCGCGGCCGGGTCGGGCTCGCGGACGCCCTCGACCTGCGGGCGGCCGACCGCGTCACGTGGATCAACGTATGCGGGCTGCACGACACGGATTTGCTGCGCGCTATCGGCGAGCGCTTCGGTCTGCATCCCCTCGTGCTCGAGGACATCGCCAACACGAATCAGCGCCCGAAGATCGAATTCTTCGACGACTACGTCTTCGTGGCAGCACGCATGCTCTTCCTGTCCGATGCGGACGGGCCGATTCACTCCGAGCACATCTGCTTCGTGCTCGGCGACCGGTGGGTGCTCACCTTCCAGGAGTCGCCGCGCGATGTGTTCGATCCGGTTCGCCAGCGCGTGCGCGCGGGCAAGGGCCGCAGCCGCAAGATGGGGCCCGACTACCTCGTCTACGCGTTGCTCGACGCGATCGTAGACAACTACCTGGCCGTCCTAGACCGCGTGTCCGCGCGCGTCGAGCAGGTGGACCGGAAGGTCGTCGACTCCTTCGACCCGGAGACGCTGCGCGAGCTGCACGCACTGCGCCACGACGTCTTCTATATCGCCAGCGTGATATGGCCCGCGCGGGAAGTCATCACGGGCCTGCAGAAGCCGGACAACAGCCTGGTGAGCGAAAAAACGCGCCCCTTCGTGCACGACCTGGCCGACCACGTCTCGCACGCCGTCGACGCCGTGGACCATTTCCGCCAGCTGCTGGAGAGTGCGTCCGATCACTACCAGGCAAGCGTCTCCAACCGTCTCAACGACGTCATGCGGGTGCTCACGGTCATTGCCACGATATTCGTGCCGCTGACCTTCATCGTCGGCGTATACGGGATGAACTTCGACCGCATGCCGGAGCTGGGGTGGAAGTGGGGCTATCCCTTCGTGCTGGCGCTGTGCCTGGCCGTCACGCTGGGCATGCTCCGCTTCTTCAAGCGGCGCGGCTGGTTCTAGCGCCGCCACGCAGCCGCAGGTTGAGCATCTCCACGAACACCGAAAACGCCATGGCGAAGTAGATGTAGCCCTTGGGGATATGCATGTCCAGCGCGTCTCCTACCAGCGACAAGCCGATGAGGAGCAGGAAGCTCAGGGCCAGCATCCTGATCGAGGGGTGGCGGTCGATGAAGCGGGTCACCGAGCCGGAGAAGGCCATCATGAAGATGACGGCGATCACGATGGCCGTGACCATCACGCCCAGGCGCTCGGCCAGCCCGATCGCCGTGACCACCGAGTCGAACGAGAACACGATATCCAGCAGGGCGATCTGCACGATGACGCCGGCGAAGGTCGCCGCGCGCGCGCGCGGCGAGGCTTCCTGCGCGCCCTCGAGCTTGTCGTGAATCTCGGAGGTGGCCTTGGCCAGGAGGAACAGCCCGCCGGCGAGCAGGACGAGGTCGCGGCCCGAGATCTCGCGCCCGAGCACCGAGAACAACGGCGCCGAGAGGCTCATCAGCAACGTGAGCGAGAAGAGCAGCGCGATGCGCGTGACCATGGCCACCGCGAGCCCCAGAACACGGGCCCGGTCGCGCTTGCCTTGGGGAAGGCGCGAGGCCAGGATGGCGATGAAGACGATGTTGTCGATGCCGAGGACGATCTCGATGGCGGTGAGGCTGACCAAAGCCACCCAGACCTGGGGGTCGAAGATCCATTGCATGGGGGTGCTCCTTCGGCCGCCGTGGTGCCGCGGCGGCCGGCGCACAGTCTAGACGCCGGGCCCGCCCTTGTCACGCGCATCCCGGCGCCGCTACCGCCTTGATCTCGGGTGGGGCCGGTGGTAGAGTCTCCCGGTGCCGCCTCCGCGACCGCGAGCGGCGCTCCTTTTTCAGGGACACTCACCGGTTCCGGGGCACCCAGATATGGAAAAGTACTACCTGACGACGGCGATCGACTACGTGAACGCGCGGCCTCACCTGGGCACGGCGTACGAGAAGATCGGCGCCGACTGCCTGGCGCGCTTCCGCCGGCTGTGCGGGGTGGACACCTACTTCCTCATGGGGACGGACGAGCACAGCGCGAACGTGGAGCGGGAAGCGCGCCGGCTTGGGCAGGAGCCGCAGGAGTACTGCGACGAGATGGCGGTGCAGTTCGAGAAGACCTGGGCGGCGCTGCACATCTCCTACGACCAGTTCATCCGCACGACCGACCCGATGCACAAGGCGGCGGTGCAGCACATCTTCGAGCGCATCCAGGCCAACGGGTACATCTACGAGGGCGAGTACGAGGGCCTGTACTGCGACGGCTGCGAGGAGTTCAAAGTCGAAAAGGACCTGGTGGACGGTAAGTGCCCGCGTCACCTCGTCGAGCCGCAGCATATAAAGGAGAAGAACTACTTCTTCGCGCTCTCGCGTTTCGCCGACCGCCTGGAGAAGCACATTCGCGCCCATCCCGACTTCGTTCGCCCGGAGATCCGGAAGAACGAGATCCTCAACGTGATCACCTCCGGTCTGGAGGACGTGAGCGTGTCGCGGCGTGGCAAGAGCTGGGGCGTGCCCCTGCCCGCGGACGAGGGACACGTGGTGTACGTCTGGTTCGACGCGCTGATCAATTACGTCTCGGCGCTGGGCTTCGGGGCGGAGCCGGCCGCGCGCTTCCGCCGCTACTGGCCCGCGGATTGTCACATCATTGGCAAAGACATCACCCGCTTCCATTGCCTCATCTGGCCGGCCATGCTCATGGCGGCGGACATACCGCTGCCGCAGAGCATCTTCGGCCACGGCTTCGTGTACAACCGCGGCGAGAAGATGAGCAAGACCATCGGCAACATCGTCGATCCCATCGACCTGGCGTCGTTCTTCGGCGCCGACGCGCTGCGCTACCTGCTCCTGCGCGAGATCGCCTTCGACCGCGACGGCGACTTCACCGTGGAGCTCTTTGTCACGCGCTACAACGCCGAACTCGCCAACGAGCTCGGCAACCTGTTCTCGCGCACGCTGTCGATGACCAGCCGCTACCGCGAGGGCAGCGTGCCCGCATGGACGGACGCGGCGCGCGCCGAATACGACCGGCTCGCGGCCGGCGTGACCGACGACTATGGCCGGCACATGGACCGCCTGGCCTTCGACCTTGCCGTGTCCGCGATGTGGCGCGCCGTGCAGGGAGCCAACCGCTACGTGGAGGAGCGCAAGCCGTGGGCACAGGCCAAGGCGGGCGACGACGAGGCCCTCGACGTCACGCTGCGCGTGCTGCTCGAGGTGCTGCGCCTCTGCTCGATCCTGTGCCAGCCGTTCATGCCGGAAAAGGCGCGCAGG
>JAOTVO010000338.1 GCA_029863355.1 Candidatus Krumholzibacteriia bacterium | reverse complement strand
TGGAGGCGCTCAGGGGCAGCCTCGAGCGCCTCGAGGTGGGCGACATCAAGGTCAAGGTGATCCACGCCGCCGTGGGCGTGGTGTCGGAGACGGACGTCATGCTGGCCTCGGGGTCCGACGCGATCGTGATCGCGTTCAGCGCGAAGATCTCGCCCAAGGCGCGAGAGATCGCCGAGGTGCGCCGGGTGGAGATCCGCGCCTACGACATCATCTACGAGGTGATCGAGGACGTGGAGAAGGCGATGACGGGACTCCTCGAGCCGGAGTACGTCGAACGCGTGCTGGGGCGCGCGGAGGTGCGCAAGTTGTTCCGCGTCTCCCGCCTGGGCACGATCGCCGGATCGATGGTGGTCGAGGGGACGATCGCGCGCAGCGCCAGCGTGCGCGTGCTACGAGGGGAAGAGGTCCTCTTCACCGGCAAGCTTGCATCCCTCAAGCGCTTCCAGGAAGACGTGCGCGAGGTCGCGGAGAACTACGAATGCGGTATTGGAGTCGCCGGATTCGACGCGTTGATCGAGGGAGACTTCATCGAGGCGTTCGTGGTGGAGGAGAAGGCCCGGGTCGTTTGAAGCCGCGCGCGCCGAGCCGGCCATGGTCGTCAAGCTGCTATCCATCGACCTGCTCTTTCCCGGCTGCTCATCCTTGAAAGAAAAGCGATTCGTGCTGTCCAGCCTCAAGGCCCGGCTGCGGCGGCGGTTCAACGTGTCCGTCGCCGAGATCGACCACCACGACAAGTGGCAGCGCTGCACCCTGGCCGTGGCCATGGTGGCGGTGGATGGGCGGACGGCCGATTCGGGCTGCGAGCGCGTGTTGCGTTTCATCGAGGGCGACCACCGCGTGACCGTCACCGACACCACTCAGGAGCTGTGCTGACGCCGCGTGCGATGCCATGACCAAGTCCTTCCGCATCCAGCGCATCAACGAGGCCATCAAGGAGCTGGTCAGCGAGTTGCTCGTGAGCCGGATCCGGGATCCCCGCGTGGGCCTGGTGACGATAACCAGCGTGCGCGTCTCCCGCGATCTGTCGTTCGCCAAGGTCTACTATTCGGTCATGGGCGACACCGCTGCCCGCGAGGAGACGCGCAAGGGGTTGACGAGCGCGGGCAGCTTCCTCCGCAACGCCATCTCCGAGGAGCTGGGGATGCGCACGGCGCCCGAGCTGCGCTTCGTCTACGACGACACCATCGACCGCTCCATGCGCATCGAAGAGAAGCTGCGCGAGGTCGGTGGGAGCCAGGCGGAAACCGGGAGCGGGGGCGGCGAGGACGGCGACGGCGACGGTGACTGAATGAACCCGTTCGACGACAAGGTATTCGTGATCGACAAGGCGCCCGGGCCGACGTCCTTCGACGTGGTCAGCGACCTGCGCCGCGCGTCGGGTTTGCGCCGCGTGGGGCACGCGGGCACGCTGGATCCGCTCGCCGAGGGCGTGCTGCTCCTGTGTACGGGCATGGCGACGCGTGCCGTAGAGCACTTGATGAACCTCGAGAAGACGTACGATTTCGAGATTCGACTGGGGGTGGAGACGTCGACGCTGGACGCCGAGGGCCACGTGATCCGCGAGGCGCCGGTGCCCGCCTATCGCAGCGTCGACGTGCAGGAGGCGGCCGCTTCCTTCGTGGGCGACTACCAGCTGGTGCCGCCGCCGTTCTCGGCGGTCAAGCGGCAAGGGCGGCGCATGTATGAGATCGCGCGCGCCGGCGAAGCGCTCCCCGAGGTGCCGCCGCGTACGGTGCGCATCTACGCCTTCGACGTACTCGCCGTGCAGATCCCCTTCGTCTGCTGTCGCGTGCGCTGTTCGCGGGGCACGTACGTGCGCTCCCTGGCCCGCGACCTGGGCGAGCGGCTCGGCGTTCCCGCGCACGTCACACGGCTGGCGCGCACGCGCGTCGGCTCCCACGCGCGCGACGACGCTTTCCCGTCCGACCGGCTCGCCCGGGGCGACGCCGAGGGGCTAGAGGGGATCGACGTTGCCGACGCGCTCGCGTTCTTGCCCGCCTACGTGTTGAACGACCGCTCGCGGCAGGCGCTTCTCAACGGCTCGCTGCCCGCAGCGACGGACGCCGTGCGCACCAACGGTACCGTCGAGTCCGACGCTCCGGTACGCCTCGTGGACGAGGAGGGCCGGCTCATCGCGGTGGGCAAGCGCCGGGCCGAGGGCGCGCACAACCCGTCGTTCCTCGTCGATTCGTTCCGTTTGTTCATCGATGCGCGCGCGCAGCGGCCCAAGCCGGCCGGGCGCCAAGGGTGACCCGCCCCATGCCATTCGACGTTGCGTATTCGATCGAGGAAGCGGCGCGCCTCGCCCCTCGGGCGAGCGCGGTGACGCTGGGCGTCTTCGACGGCGTCCACCGCGGTCACCGGCGGATCGTCGAGGAGACCGTGGCACTGCGCGACGCGGGAGCGGTGGAGCGCGCCTTCCTGCTCACCTTCGATCCCCATCCGGCCGTCGTCACCCATTCGCGCGAGGCGCCGCCGATTCTGACCACGATCGAGGAGCGGCTGGAGCTGCTCGAGTCCTTCGCGCTGGACGGCGTCGTGGTCGTGCCCTTCGACGAGCGCACCGCTCGCGTCGAATACCGGGAGTTCGTCGACCGCTACCTGCTCGGGGCCCTGGACATGCGTCGGCTCGTGCTCGGCAACGACTGCCATTTCGGGCATCGGCGCCAGGGGAGCCCGGAGCGGGCCGCGGCCTACGGGCGCGAGCGCGGATTCGAGGTGGCCGTGGTGCCGGCGGTGTCAATGTCAGACCACGTGGTCTCCAGCACCGAGATTCGCAACGCCCTGCTCGGCGGCGACCTCGCCCGGGCGAATGAGCTGCTCGGTCACGCCTACCTCGTCGCCGGCACCGTCGTGCGGGGGCAGGGGCGCGGGCGCGACCTGGGCTTTCCCACGGCCAACCTGGCCCCCCCCGGTCCGGCCAAGCTGTGGCCGCCCCAGGGCGTCTAC
>JAOTVO010000337.1 GCA_029863355.1 Candidatus Krumholzibacteriia bacterium | reverse complement strand
GCCCAGCAGGCGGTCGCCCACGGCGGCGCCGAAGCCGTGGGCGGCGTCCTCAACGACCGGCACACCGTGCCTGGCGGCCAGGTCGATGACGTCGGCGATGCGGCACGCTTGTCCCCCGAAGTGCACGGGCAGGAGCGCGCCCGTCGCGGCGCTCACGCGCCGGGCCATGTCGTCGGGATCCGGGCCCAACGTCACCGGGTCGATGTCGGCCAGCACCGGAGTGGCGCCCGTGTGGATGATCGCGCTCACCGTGGAGGCGAACGTGTTGGCCGAGGTCACCACCTCGTGGCCCGGTCCCACGCCGAGCGCGCGCAGCGAGAGGAACATCGCCTCGCTGCAGGAGCTGACGGCGACGGCGTGAGCCACGCCGAGGTAGTCCCCCAGCATACCCTCGAACTGCTCCGTGCGCGGGCCGACCGTGAGCCATCCCGAGCGTAGCGCCTCGACCACGGCGGCAACGTCCTCGTCCGTGATGGAGGCGCGGAAGAACGCGAGCGGACGCTCGCGCACCGGCGTGCCGCCGGCGACGGCGGGCACGCGGCTGCGGTCGCGGCCCGCGCTCACGAGGGCCCGCCCTCCACCGGCTCGGACGCACCGGCGCCGAGCGCAGCGTCGGGTATGACGCGGCCGAGGCAGCGGCGGATGCCGGCGCGATCGCCCGCCTCGGCCAGCTCCTCCAGTTCGGCCACCACCGCGCCGGCGTCGAAGCCCGCCGGCGGCCGCGGGCGCGCGACCAGGATGTGCGGGTGCGCCGAGGGCACCGCCTCTTCCCCGGCGGCCACCAGCGCCTCGTGGAGCTTCTCGCCGGGTCGCAACCCGGTGATCTCGACTCCCACGTCGATCTCGGGTCTCAACCCGTGCAGCGCGATGAGGTCGCGCGCGAGCTCGGCGATCCGGATCGGCTCGCCCATGCGCAGGATGAAGACCTCTCCGCCACCACCCATCATGGACGCCTGCACGACCAGCATGCACGCTTCCTTGAGCGACATGAAGAAGCGCGACGCGTGCTCGTGCGAGACGGTGACGGGGCCGCCCGCCTGGATCTGGCTGACGAAGAGCGGCACCACGCTGCCCCGGCTGGCGAGCACGTTGCCGAAACGGACCGAGATGAACCGCGGGCCGCTCTCCCCGCTGGCGCCGGCCATCAGGTACTCGGCGACGCGCTTGGTCGCGCCCATCACGCCGCCGGGGTCCACCGCCTTGTCCGTGGAGAGCATCACCACGCGGTCCGCGCCCGCGGCGCGGGCGGCCGCGATCACGTTCCGCGTGCCGACGATGTTGTTCTTCACCGCCTCCTCGGGAAACGCCTCCATGTAGTGGACGTGCTTGTGGGCCGCCGCGTGATACACGAAATGGGGCGAGGCGCCGACGAACGAGCGCTCCAGCGCGCGCGCGTCGCGGACGTCCACGATGATCGTCTCCACGCGCAGCGCGGGAGCGAGCGCGCGCAACTCGTGCTCGATCTCGTAGATCTGGTTCTCACCGCGCCCCAGCAGCGCCAAACGATCGAGGTCGAAGCGAGAGATCTGCCGGCAGATCTCCCCGCCGATGGAGCCGCCCGCCCCCGTCACGAGCACGCGGCGTCCGGCGAGCCCGGCGCCGATCGCCTCCTCGTCGAACTCCGCCGACTCGCGGCCGAGCAGATCGTCCGGGCGAACGTCGCGAAGCTGCTCCAGGCGCACGGGGCCCTTGATGATCTCGAGCATGCCGGGAACGATGCGGAACGGCACGCGGGCGTCGCGGCACTGCGCAACCACGCGGCGTACGAACGCGCGTCCCGCCGTGGGCACCGCGACGATGACCTCGCCGACGCCGTACCGTGCCACCGCCGACGCAATGTTGTCGCAACCGCCGAGGACGGGCGCGCCCTCGACATCCGCGCCCCGCAGCGCGGGGTCGTCGTCGAGGAATCCCGCCACCTCGTAGGCCTGGCCCGCGCGCGTGCGCATCTCCCGCAGGAGCATGCGGCCGGCCTCGCCGGCCCCGACGATGAGCACGCGTCTGGCCATGCTACCGGATCACCGATACGGGTCTGACTACGGCATCACCGCTCGTACGGATGCGCACCAAGTACACGCCGCTGGCGGCGAGGAAGCCCGCCGGCGTGGTCAGGTCCCAGATGACCTCTCCGTCGGCCGCGACCGATTGCGAGTGCACCAGCTCCCCTTCGAGGTTGTAGATCTCCACCGAGACCGCCGAAGTGATGTTGGCGATCTTCAGATCCTGATGGCCCAGGCGGTTGTTCACGGGGTTGGGATAGACGTACACACGGGTCAGGTCGGTGGCGGTCGCCGCGGGCGGGGAGATGTCGACGACCGAGATCCCGGCCGCGGTCCCGATGTAGAGGAGGTCGCGCGTCGGATGCCTGGCCAACGTATTGCACTCCTCGTTCACCAGCGGGGTGATCGTCTCCAGCGGATACTGCAGGGCGGCCAGGGAGCGGGCGTACTCCGCCGCCGTGGAGTAGGCCGCGATGTCGGCCAGGTCGTCGCGCGCGACGCGGTTGAGCCCCACCGGAGTGGCCACCCACACGTTGTCCTCGCGGTCGATCGCGATGTCGCGCACGTTCGTGCTCAGCAGCCCGGGCGCGAGCCCGATGTAGGCCCCGATCGAATCGACCTCCGTGCCTTCCACCCGGTAGAGCCCGCGGTCGGTCCCTACCCAGAGCACGCCGTCGCCGGCCAGGGCGATCGAGCTTATCTGGGCGTCGCCCCGGATCGCACCTCCCACTCGCACCCGGTCCCTCCAGGAATGACTCGGCCGGTTGGTGAGGGTCGTCCACCCGTAGCCGCCGTGCGACCAGATACTCACGCCGTAGTTGCGCATCGCCACGTACGCCGCGGTCGCGCCGAAGGCGACGTCGGCCACGTCCCCCGAGGGCATGCCGGGCTCGAGGCCGGGCGTGTTCTGGAACCACTCCGCGCCGTCGGCGCGCAGAATGCTGATGCCCCACCAGC
>JAOTVO010000336.1 GCA_029863355.1 Candidatus Krumholzibacteriia bacterium | reverse complement strand
GTTTCCGCTGTCCACGCGTGTGGGACGTGCGAGGAGGGGTCTCATGAAGTTCCTTCGTCAGGCGCTGGTTGTTCTGGTCGTTACAGCGATCGGCGGCACGACGGCCTGTACCGACACCGTGACCGAATACGTGAACCGGCCCTTCAACCCACCGGTGGACCAGCTCAACGGGTTTCTGGGCTACTACGACGTCGCCGCGCACAAGACCGTGTGCGGCAACTGCCACGCCAGCACCCAGGGGCAGTGGCGAAGCACGAAGCACTCCGACGCGTGGGCGACGCTCCAGGCGTCTGGCGAGGCGCAGGCCGCCTGTGAGGGGTGCCACACCCTCAGCGAGCTCGGTAATAGCGTGTCGCAGTCGGGTGGGTACACGACCACCCGGGACGCGGCGTATCAGGATGTGCAGTGCGAGAGCTGCCACGGCCCGGGCTTCGAGCACGTGTCGCTGCCCGACGGCGGGACCGCGCCACTCCCGTCCATTGCCATTCCCCAGGACTACACCACGGCGACCAACGGCTGTGCCGAGTGCCACCAGGGGGCGGGTCAGCCCTTCGCCGACCAGTGGGTCGAGTCGCGGCACGGGTATGCCGGGAACACATTCCCGCGTGAACGCGACCCCGCGACCAACGTCTGCCCCCAGTGTCATGAGGGCCGCGAGGCGATCAGGACCAAGTTCAACGTGACGACGAAGTTCGTCGAGCAGGCCGATCCGACCAACTACCAGCCGATCGTCTGCGCGGTGTGCCACGACCCGCACAGCCGGGCGAACGAGGGCCAGTTGCGCGCCCCGCTCGCCGAGCCGAGCCGCGAGCAGATCTGCGTGCGCTGCCACTCGCGCGAGGGTCATCCGATTCCCGGGACGGCCACCCGACGGGGCCCGCACGCCGCACAGGGGCTGCTCGTGATCGGCGAGGACGCGGGCTGGATCCCGCCGGGCTTCTCGGGTGACACGGCGAACGCGATCGCTGGCACGCACGGCACGACGGCGAATCCGCGGCTGTGCGCGTCCTGTCACGTCTACATGTTCGACGTGACGGATCCTGGCACGGGCGCGTTCGTCATCCGCAGCGTGGGGCACACGTTCGAGGCGATCGGGTGCCTCGATCCCGCCACGGGTTTGCCCGTGGGCGGCGATTGCGCACTCGCCGACCGCAACTTCAAAGGTTGCGCCATCGCGGGTTGCCACAGCAGCGAGGATGCCGCCCGGGCGGCATTCACCACGGTCCGGTCACGGATGAACTTCCTGACCGATCTGCTGTGGACGGACACGGACGCCGACTCGGTGCTGGAAGCCACGGACTCCGGCATCTTGCCGCAGGTGCTGGCGCAGGCGATCGCGGCGGGCGACTCGAATCAGATCAACCTGTACGACGCGACGTTCACGCCGGCGGAGGGCGCGATCTGGAACGCGCAGCTCGCGTACACGCACGAGCGCGAGCAGTGGTCGAATTTCAGGATTGCGGGCCAGTGGAGCTGCGCCACCCCCGCGCCCGGGTGTGCAACGGGCAGCACGAACACGGCACACAAGTCGAGCGGCGAGGGGGTGCACAACCCGTTCCTGCTGGACGCCCTGCTGACGTCCTCGGCCAGCTACCTGATCCGCCATTACGGGTTGCCGGCGCCGCCGGTCGATCTGACGCCGCAAATGCAGCAGCCGGCGAGCTGGGTGCCCGTCCGGTAGCGATTCATGGGGGGAGGGGACGATGCCGGTGGACCGCCCCAGCGATGACGCCATGACCCCGGGTGCCTCCGGCGCACCAGCGCCCCAGGACGACGCCCCGGGCTGGGACCCGGGGTTCAACGAGTATCTGCTCGGGGGTCTGATCCTGCTGGCGCTGTTCCTCGCCGCGCTGGGGATCGTGATCTACCTGCCGCCCGGCGACCATCTGGACATCCCCGAGCTGCAACCCGCCGTGCGCGTCGCGTCGGCGGAGCTTCCCGACAGCGCCAGTCGCGTGGTGACGTGGGGGTCGCGGGTGATCCTGGTCGTGCGGAGCGGCGACGCGTACCGGGCGCTCCAGGGCACGTCGCCCATCGATGGCTGCATCCTCAAGTGGGACCGGTTGTCGGCGCGGGTCGTGTCGCCATGCGGCTACGTCGTGTACGACCTGGACGGCAACGTGGTCCGCGGCCTGACCACGGTGCCCCTGCTGCGGTATGACACCTTCGTGCGACAGGGCGCGGTGTACGTCACGGAGCATCATTGATGGGCCGCGCGTGGCAGGCGATCCAGCAGTGGCTGTCCGAGTTTTGGGACGACCTCAAGGCCAGCACCGATGCCGGACTGCTGGCGGTGCCCCGTTTCCTCGGTCTGCTGTACGGGCCCATCGACGCCCGCCTGCCGATCGATCAGGCCTTTCGCAAGGCCCTCGGCTACCGCCTCCCGTCACACGTCGGTTGGCGCCACGCCCTGGGCGGGATTGCCTACCTGCTCTTCTTCGTACTGGTCGTCTCGGGCGTGCTGCTCGCCGTGCACTACCGCCCGTCGGTCTCGGAGGCGTACCCGAGCGTCCGGCACATCGTATCGGGCGTGACCCTGGGATGGTTGATCCGGGACCTCCACGTTTGGGCCGCGAATCTGGTGGTCATCGCCGTCCTGGCCCACATGACGCGGGTGTTCGTCGATGCAGCGCACAAGCCGCCACGCGAAACGACATGGTTCGCCGGCATCCTGCTGTTCTTCGTGGTACTCGCCTTCGGTGCCACGGGCTACCTGCTGCCGTGGGATCAGTGGGCGTACTGGGCCGTGACGGAGGCCCTGCACGTGGCGGAGGGTGTCCCGCTCATCGGTACGCCCGTGGTGAACCTAGTGCGCGGCGACCCGATCGTGTCGGGGGCCACGCTGAGCCGGTTCTTCGCCGTGCACGTGATCGTCCTGCCGTGGCTCGCGTTCGCGCTGCTGGCATTCCACTTCACGGTGATCCGTCGGCACGGGATCGCCGCGCCCAAGCGGGGTCTCGCGC
>JAOTVO010000043.1 GCA_029863355.1 Candidatus Krumholzibacteriia bacterium | reverse complement strand
GCGTTGAAAAACTGATGGCGCGAACCTACACTGACGGAGCTTGACACCGGGCACGCGAAGGGAGACACGGTGAAGTACATCATCATCACGGGCGGCGTCGTTTCCTCGCTGGGCAAGGGGATCGCGTCGTCGTCGATCGGTCTCCTGCTCAAGCAGCGCGGCCTGCGTGTCACCCTGCAGAAGTTCGACCCCTATATAAATGTCGATCCGGGCACGATGAGCCCGTTCCAGCACGGCGAGGTGTACGTCACCGACGACGGTGGCGAGACGGACCTCGACCTGGGCCACTACGAGCGCTTCCTCGACCAGGACCTGAGCGAGGACCACAGCGTCACCACGGGCAAGGTCTACCAGGCCGTGATCCAACGCGAGCGCGAGGGCGGCTACCTGGGCAAGACGGTGCAGGTGGTGCCGCACATCACCGACGAGATCAAGGCGCGCATCAAGCGCGCGGGCGAGCACGGGGACGTGGACGTCATCATCACGGAGATCGGCGGCACCACGGGGGACATCGAGAGCCTGCCCTTCCTGGAGGCGGCGCGGCAGCTGCGCCTGGAGGTGGGCCCGGAGAACTGCCTCTTCGTCCACCTCACGCTGGTGCCCTACATCAAGGCCGCCAAGGAGATCAAGACCAAGCCCACGCAGCACAGCGTCAAGGGCCTGCAGCAGATCGGTATTCAGCCCGACGTGCTCCTCTGCCGCACCGAGGTGCCCCTGGGGCCCGACGTGCGCAGCAAGATCGCGCTCTTCTGCAACGTGCAGGAGCGCGAGGTGATCGAGGCGCGCGACGTGGCCTCGATCTACCACGTGCCGCTGCACCTGCACCGCGACGGCCTGGACGACATCGTGGTCAAGCTTCTGCGCCTCGACACGCCGCCGCCCGACCTCGCGCAGTGGGAGGCGATGGTCAAGCGGCTCTCGTCGGTCAGCGACGAGGTGCGCATCGCCGTGGTGGGCAAGTACGTGCAGGTGCTGGACGCGTACAAGTCGATCATCGAGGCCTTCACGCACGCCGGCGTGCACAACGACGTGCACGTGAAGATCGAATGGGTGGACGCGGAGGACATGGAGCAGATGGGGGCCGAGGAGTGCCTCAAGGACGTGCGCGGCGTGCTCGTGCCCGGCGGCTTCGGCGAGCGCGGCATCCGCGGCAAGCTCGACGCGGTGCGCTACGCGCGGGCGAACGGCGTGCCCTTCCTCGGTATCTGCCTGGGCCTGCAGTGCGCGGTGATCGAGTTCGCGCGCGGCGTGTGCGGCATCGCCGACGCCGACAGCTCCGAGTTCAATCCCAACACCAAAAACGCCGTCATCCACCTGATGGACGACCAGGTGCCCGACGGCGACAAGGGCGGCACCATGCGGCTGGGCGCCTACCCCTGCGTGATCAAGAAGGGGGCGCTGGCCGCGGAGGTCTACGGCAGCCTCGAGATCAGCGAGCGGCACCGCCACCGCTGGGAGGTCAACAACGCCTTCCGCGAGGTGTTCGAGAAGCACGGCCTGCACATGTCCGGCACCTCGCGCGACGGGCGCCTGGTGGAGATCATCGAGCTGCGCGACCACCCGTACTTCATCGCCACCCAGTTCCACCCCGAGCTCAAGAGCCGTCCCAACCGTCCCCATCCCCTTTTCTTCCACCTCGTGCGCTCGGCGAAGGCCTACGGACACAACCACGCCTCCGCGCAAATGAGCGCCTAGGACGCGGTGCCGCCATGGCGGGAATCGTCTCCATCGGATCGTTACGCGTCGGGCCGGGCGAAGCGCCGCTCTTGATCGCCGGCCCCTGCGTGATCGAAGAGACCGATGAGCTCTTCGCCATCGCCGAGCGCGTGGCCGCGGCGGCCGCGGCGGCGGGCTTTCAGTTCGTCTTCAAGGCGAGCTACCTCAAGGACAACCGCAGCGCGGGCGAGAGCTTTCGCGGGCCCGGCCTCGAGCGCGGACTCGAGGCGCTGGCGGGCGTGAAGGCGCGCGTGGGCTGCCCCGTGCTCTCCGACGTGCACGCCGCCGCCGAGGTGGGCGCCGCGTCGGAGGTGCTGGACGTGGTGCAGATCCCCGCGTTCATGTGCCGGCAGACGAGCCTGCTCGAGGCGGCGGCGCGCGGCGGCCGCGTGATCAACGTGAAGAAGGGCCAGTTCATGGCGCCCGAGGACATGGGCAACGTGGCCGAGAAGCTGCGCGCGGCCGGCGCGGCGGGCGTGCTCCTCACCGAGCGCGGCACCTCGTTCGGCTACCACGACCTGGTGGTGGACTTCCGCGGTTTCGCGCGCATGCGCGCGGCGGGCTGCCCCATCGTCTACGACGTCACCCACAGCCTCCAGCGCCCCGGCGGCCTGGGCAAGGCCTCCGGCGGCGAGCCCGCCCTGGCCGCGCACATGGCGCGCGCGGCGGCGGCGGTGCCCGTGGACGGCTTCTTCATCGAGACCCACCCCGAGCCGGCGCGCGCGCGCTCGGACGCGGCGGCCATGCTGCCGCTGGCACGGCTCGAAGGACTCTTGCGCCAGGTCTCGCGCCTGCACGCGCTCGCGCGCGAGCTCAACCAGGAGGCCCAATGAAAGCGAAGACCGGCGGCGGAGCGGAGCGCACCGGAGCCAACCGCGCGCGCGACGAGATCGCGCGCGCCCGCGCGCTCTTCGACGAGGAGATCGCGGGACTGGCCGCGGTGCGCGACCGCATCGGCCAGGCGCTGGCCGACGCGGTCGACGCCATCGCCGACGGGCGCGGGCGGCTGATGGTGACCGGCGTGGGCAAGTCGGGTCTCGTCGCCCGCAAGATCGCGGCCACGCTGACCAGCACGGGTACGCCCAGCCTCTACATCCACCCGGTCGAGGCCGCGCACGGCGACCTGGGGCTGGTGGGCCGCGGCGACGCGGCGCTGATCGTCTCCAAGAGCGGCGGCGGCGACGAGCTGCGCGCGCTCATTCCGGCCCTCAAGGACCTCGGCGTCAGGATCATCGGCATGACCGGCACGCCCGATTCCTACCTCGCCGGCCAGAGCGACATCGTGCTCGACATTCGCGTGCCGCGCGAGGCCGGCTCGCTCGGGCTCGCGCCCACCACCAGCACCACCGCGTCGCTGGTGATGGGGCACGCGCTGGCCAGCGCGCTCGCCGAGCGCAACGGCTTCACCGCCGCGGACTTCGCGCGCATGCACCCCAGCGGCATCCTCGGCCGCCGGCTCACGCTGCGCGTGCGCGAAGTGATGCGCACCGGCGACGACGTCCCCCTGGTGCAGGAGCAGACCACGCTGCGCGAAGCGCTCTTCGAGATCATGGAGAAGAGCATCGGCTGCACCGGCGTGGTGGACGAGGGCGGCGTGCTCACCGGCATCATCACCGACGGCGACCTCAAGCGCATCCTCGCGCGCCGCGACGACGCCCTCGACGGATCCGTGCGCGAGGTGATGACGCGCGACCCCAAGACCATCGATCCCGAGGTGCTGGCCGCCGACGCGCTGGCCCACATGGAGCTCAACCGCCCCGGGCCGCTCCTCATGCTCTTCATCGTCGACACCGCCGGCCGCCCCACGGGGCTCCTCCACCTCCACGACATTCTGCGCGCCGGCCTGCGCACCGAATAGCCCGCCCCTCCTCAAAATGCCCCGGAGTGCCTTCTTTGGCACAGGGGTTGCTTGACAAGGGGGTAGGATTGTGCTAACTAATTAAGTGTAAACAGGTTCTGCCGTTCGCGGACCCCGCGAAGGGGCAAGTTTTTGGGCACGATCCGGGGGCGCGTCGGTGCGCGCGAGCAAGAAAATCAAGCACGCCATGGGCTACGGAGCCGTGAGGGTGCTGGGGTGGGTCGCCCGGGGCACGCCGCGGGCGATCGGCCATCGCGTCTTTTCCGGCCTGGGCAGGCTCGCCGCCCGGATCCTGGAGCGGGACCGCCGCCGCGCGGCCGACAACCTGGCGCTGGCATTCCCCGAAGCGGCGCCCATGGTTCGAGACGCCATGGTGACGGCCATGTTCCGCGCGCTGGGACGCAACGTCTACGAGTTTCTGCGCCTCGAAGGCGCGAGCCCGCGGGCTCTGGCCGAGCGCATCGACCACGTCGAGGGGCTGGAGCGCCTGGAGCGGGCCTACGGCGCCGGTCGCGGCCTGATCGTGATAACGGGCCACATCGGCTGCTGGGAGTTGATGCCGGCCTACTTCGTCAGCCGCGGCTACCGCGTGACGGCGGTGGCGCGCCGGGTGCGCACCGAGCGCTTCAACGAGCGCCTCGTGGCCGTGCGGCGCTCGGTAGGCGTAGTCTCGCTGGACCGCGACGCGAGCCCGCGCGAAATGATCGCGGTGCTCAAACGGGGCGAGGTGCTCGGCGTGCTGATCGACCAGCACACGCGCGTCAGCGGCGTGTACGTGCCCTTCTTCAACCGCCCGGCGCTGACGCCGACGGCGGTGGCCAAGCTGGCGCTCATGACGGGCGCGAAGATCCTGCCCATGGGGATCTTCCTCAACCACCGGGGCAAGCACGTGGTGCACGTGCTCCCGGAGATCGAGCCGCCGCCGGCACAGAGCCGCGAAGCGTCGGTGCAAGCGATGACAGCGGCCTGTTCGCTGGCCGTGGAGCGGCTCATACGGATCGATCCGAAGCAGTGGGTGTGGTTTCACCAGCGGTGGAGGGAGACGGCGGATGCGGCTCGGGGTTAGGATCGCGGTGACGGTAGCGGCGGCGCTGGGGCTGGCGGCCGGGTGCGGGCGCGACGGGGGCGGCGCCGCGCGGGGGACCGAGGACGAGCTGCCCGAGGAGATTATCGCCGCGTTCACGACGGAGGAGACGGACAGCGGGCGCATCCGCTGGCGCCTGGCCGCCCCGGAGGCGCGACGCTTCGCGCAGCGCAAGGTGTTCGTGATGGACCAGCCGCGGATCCAGTTCTTCGACAAGGACGGACGACCGCAGACCACCCTGACCTCGCGCAGCGGCGAGTACCTGCTCGACTCGCACGATATGCTCGCCTACGGAGACGTGGTGGTCGTCTCCGTGGAGGGCGACGTACTGGAGACGGACAGCCTGCGCTACGTCAACGAGAAAGACCAGATCGTGAGCGACAGCTTCGTCAAGCTCACGCGCGGCAACGACGTGATCACCGGCTACGGGCTCGAGTGCGACCACGAGCTGGGTTCGGTGGACATCAAGAGGGACGTGAAGGCACGGATCGTCGATGACGAAGGAAACCTCGTCGAATAACCCAACCCCCGCGGCCGGCGCGGCCAGCCTGGCCACGGACGAGCTGGTCAAGGTCTACGGCAAGCGCCGCGTCGTCAGCGGCGTGAGCATCGAGGTCAAGCCGGGCGAGGTAGTGGGGCTGCTCGGCCCCAACGGTGCGGGCAAGACCACGACGTTCTACATGATCGTGGGCATGATCCGACCCAACGGCGGCCGCATCCGCCTGGGCGGCGCGGAGATCACGAGCCTGCCCATGTACCGGCGCGCGCGCATGGGCATCGGCTACCTGCCGCAGGAGCCCTCGATCTTCCGCGGGCTGAGCGTGGAGAAGAACCTGATGGCGGTGATCGAGACCATGCCCTACAAGCGCTCCGAGCGCGCGGACGTGCTCGAATCGCTGCTGCAGGAGCTGGACATCGCGAACATCCGCAAGAGCATGGGGCACCAGCTCTCCGGCGGCGAGCGGCGCCGTCTGGAGATCACGCGGGCGCTGGTCTCGCAGCCCAACTTCATGCTCCTCGACGAGCCCTTCGCGGGCATCGATCCGATCGCGGTGCAGGACCTGCAGGAAATCGTGCGCAAGCTCAAGCGGCGCGGGCTGGGCATCCTGATCACGGACCACAACGTTCGCGACACGCTTTCGATCACCGACCGCGCGTACATCATGTACGAGGGAGCCATCAAGCGCGCCGGCACGGCCGCGGAGCTGGCCGGGGACGCCGAGGTGCGCGAGATCTATCTGGGAGAGTCTTTCACCCTGTAGTCCGGCAACGGAGAAGACACCATCAGGCGGTTGAAATGGACATGAAAATCGGTCTGCACCTGAAACAAAGACAACAGCTGGTGATGACGCCCAAGCTGCAGCAGGCGCTGAAGCTTCTGCAGATGCCGGCGATCGAGCTGCAGCAAATGCTCAAGCAGGAAATCATGGAGAATCCCCTGCTCGAGGAGATCGACGACCTGGAGGAGACCCAGGAGGCCGAAGAGCGCGAGGAAGAGCGCGAGGAGGAGAAGCCCAAGGAGGAGGCGGAGAGCCAGAAGGAGGAGGATCGCCTGGACGAAGGGGAGGCCGGAGCCGAGACGGTGGACTGGGACGAGTATTTCAACCACGGCTTCGAGCTCGGCCAGGCGGGGGAAGAGGAGACCCACGAGGATTTCTTCGAAAAGGTGCCGGTGGCGAAGCAGACCTTCACCGACCAGCTGACCAGCCAACTGCGCATCGCCACCGACGACGAGAAGATCCTCGCCATCGGCGACTACATCGTCGGCTCCCTCGACGAGAGCGGCTACCTCACCAGCGACGTCGAGGAGGTGGCCATGACCTTCGGCGTGAGCGTGGAGGAGGTGGATGCCGTCCTGGAGATCATCCAGTCCTTCGACCCGCCCGGCGTGGGGGCGCGCAACCTGCAGGAGTGCCTCCTCCTCCAGCTGCGCTCGCGCGGCCTGCTAGACTCGATGCCGGCGAGGATCATCCGCGACCACTTCGACGAGTTCAAGCAGAAGAAGTACCTCGAGATCGCCAAGAAGCTGCGCATCTCCATTCAAGAGGTGCAGAATCAGTGCAAGCTGATCGCCACGCTCGACCCCAAGCCCGGCCTCGAGGTGGTGGCCGAGGATCCCAAGTACGTGATACCCGACCTCATCGTCGAAATTATCGACGGCAAGTACGTGGTCTACCTGAACGACAAGAACATACCGCGCCTGCGCGTGAGCCAGTCCTACCACGACGAGCTGCTGAAGGACACCCGCGACAGCGACAAGGAGACGCGCGAGTTCATCAACTCCCGGCTCAAATCGGCGCGCTGGCTCATACAGACGATAGAGCAGCGCCGGCGAACGATGGTCAAGGTGATGGAGTCCATCGTACGCAAGCAGAGCGAGTTCCTCGAGAAAGGGACGGCCTACCTGAGGCCGCTCACGCTGAACCAGGTGGCCAGCGAGATCAACATGCACGAGTCCACCGTGAGCCGGGTGACGACGAACAAGTACGTCCAGACGCCGAGGGGGGTGTTCGAGCTGAAATTCTTCTTCTCGAGCAGCCTGGGGACGGAGGACGGCGGAGAGGTGTCCGCCAAGAGCGCCAAGGACAAGATCCGGCGTATCATCGAGAGGGAGAACGCCCGTTCTCCGTTGTCGGATCAGAAGATCGCCGACATGCTCAAGAAAGAGGGTCTGAACATCGCGCGGCGTACGGTGGCCAAGTACCGGGAGCAGCTGAGCATCCTCCCGGCCCGTATGCGCAAGGAGTACTAGGGGACGGCGGTTGGTGTTGCCGGCCGGGTGCCCCCAGGTGTATCTTACCAGCAGAGGCAATGGCCCATTACCTGGCATGCACCGGAACCCGCCGAGCCGGCCACCGGAAGTTCTTTCCGATATCCCCGTACACGAATGACTCGAAGATCGGGCGCACAGCCCCCGGGCGCGGATGCGCGGGGGGGGCGTGGCGCTTCTCGATCTGCGATAGAAAGGGGTGGCTGATGAACATCACGACGACGGCCAGACACTACGACCTGACCCCCGCCCTCAAGGACTACGCCGAGGGCAAGGTGCAGAACCTCAAGCGGTACTTCGACCACATCGTCAACGCGAACCTGATCTTTTCGCTGGAAAAATACCGGCACCGTTTCGAGGTCACCCTGCACGTCAACGGCCGCGATTTCGTCGGTGTAGAGGAGTCGGACGACATGTACCTGTCCGTCGACCGCTCCGTGGACAAGCTCGAGGCGCAACTGCGCAAGCACAAGGGGAGACTCAAGAAGCGCAAGGCGAACAAGAGTCTGAGCGAAGCGGCCGCCCAGGCGCAGGAACGGGCGGGCGAGGAGGCTCCGGACGAGGTATAGATGAAAAAACCCAAGTTGACGGTCCGCGAGCTGATGGACCGTCACGGAGAAGCCCTGGGCCTCGAGCTGGTCAACGGCGTCGAGGAAGGGCCGTTGCCCATCACCGTGACGGACATTCACCGCCCCGGTCTGGCGCTCACCGGGTTCATGCAGAACTTCCTCAACGAGCGCGTCCAGGTACTCGGCGAGACCGAGATCCTCTACCTGAACACGCGCTCGGACGTGGTGCGCCTGGAGTCCATCGAGCGGCTCTTTTCCGTGCCCGTCGTTTGCATCATCATCTCGCGCTCGCTGGAGATCCCCGACGATCTCGTCGAGACGGCCCGGCGCAACGGCGTGCCCGTGCTGCGCACGCAGATGCTCACCACGCCGTTCATCCACGAGCTGACCAAGGCCCTGGACGACCTCTTCGCCGAGACCGACCAGCTGCACGGCACGCTGGTGGACGTCTACGGCGTCGGTCTTCTGTTTACCGGGCGCAGCGGGATCGGCAAGAGTGAGATCGCGCTCGACCTGGTGGAACGGGGACACCGTCTCGTCGCCGACGACACCGTGCACGTGCGCAAGACCGGAGACGACGTGGTCATCGGACGCGGGCACGAGCACCTGCAGCACTTCATGGAGATCCGCGGCGTGGGCATCATCAACGTTCAGGATCTCTTCGGCATTCGCGCGGTGCGTGTGCAGAAGCGGGTCGAGGTGGAAGTGCACCTGGAGGACTGGGATACGACCAAGGACTGGAACCGGGCCGGACTCGAGGACCGCACCACCAGTATCCTCGGCGTGCAGATGCCGCAGGTGGTGATTCCTCTCTTCCCGGGCAAGAACATCACCGTGATCTCCGAGGTCATTGCGATGAACCACATGCTCAAGGTCTACGGGGTCAACGCGGCCGAGAAGTTCAACAGCATGCTCATCGACCTCATGAAGAGCGAGCGGCAAACGAGCCACTATCTCCGGTACGACACAGAATAGGCACGAGCGGAACATGGTGAACGCGATTCTGGTGACGCACGGCGACCTCGCAGCCGAGTTGATGCGGACGGCGCGGTCGGTTTTCGGCGAGTACGACGGGTGCCAGGCGGTCAACAACGAGGGCAAGACGCCGCAGACGCTGGCGGACGAGATCGAGAGATTGATCGCGGCGGGCCCGCCCGGCGCGCGTTATATTGTCTTCGTGGACTTCTTCGGCGGGAGCTGCTGCCACGCGTGCCTCACCGTGGAGCAAGCGCGAGACGACGTACGCATCGTGGCCGGCGTGAACCTGCCCATGCTGCTCGCGTTTCTCTACAAGCGCGAAGAGGTCACGTTCGAACAGCTTCCGGACGAGCTGATCGCCCGGGGAAGGAACAGCATTCGCCGGGTCTCGGCGGACGACTTCTGAGCGATGCCCCTCTGCCTCGTACGCATCGACGACCGTCTCATCCACGGACAGGTGGTTCTGGGCTGGGCGCGCGCTCTCAAGCCGGACCGCATCGTGGTGGCCAACGATCGCGTGGCGGAGAGCCCCTGGGAGCGGCGCGTGTACACCAGTAGCGTCCCCGGGCACGTGAAGGTGTCCTTCTTCGGCCTGGAGGAGACCGCCCGCGAGCTCCTCAACAACCTGTTCAAGAACGAAGCGGTGATGATGCTCTTCGAGACGGCTAAGGATGTGCGCGCCGTGGTCGAGAAGGGCGTGTCGTTCGAGGAGGTCAACGTCGGCGGCATCCACTACCGCACGGGGGCCGAGGAACTGCTCCCCTACGTCTTCCTCACCGACGACGACCGCGCCGACCTGCGCGAGCTGGTCAAGCGCAACGTCAAGCTCAGCGCCCAGGACATCCCCGGCAACCCCCCCCGTATCATCAACGCGCTGGTCGTCTGAACCCCCGCCAATATCCGCTTTGCAGCGGCAGCGCGGTCGGGTAGTGTCTTGAGTCGCCTCCGGGCGGGCCGCCCGGCCCGTCGGAGAAACCATGATGGCACGAGAAGTCGTGATCCTCGCGCTCCTGGGCGGGCTGCTCAGCGCGGACGACCGCGCGGGCTGGGGCGGCATGCTCGCGCACCCGATCTATTCCGCATTGCTGGTGGGGCTCCTCGTCGGCCAGCCCGTGCCCGCGCTCATGGTGGGCACCGCCCTCGAGTTGGTCTGGCTCTCCGCCCTGCCCATGCGCGGCGCCCGCCGGCCCGACGTCGTCTCGGGCGCCGTGGTGGGGGCGGCGACCACCGCGCTCCTGCTGCGGGAAACCGGCGACGCGCGCACCCTCCTGATGGTGGCTACGGGCACGGCCGTGGGCCTGGCCGTGGGCGAGGCGGGAGGGGTGGTGGTGCGCACGACCAGCCGCTGGCGCGACGCCCGCCTGTCCGCGTTCGATCCGCCCGCGGACCTGGACTCGCGGGGGCTGGCCTGGCGCATCGAAGGCTACTTTTTCTTCTCCCTGACTTTTCACGCGGCCGTGGGCGCCGTGCTCGTGGCCGCGGCCCTTCCCGTCGCCCTGGCGACGGCGGAGCGCCTGACCGGCGTGGTGGGCGAGCCCCTGGTCGCGGGCGCGCGCGAGTGGCTCTTGCTGCTGCCCGCGCTCGGAGCCGCGGCGCTGTGGCAGACCTTCGCCCACCGGCACCTCAATCGCTTCCTCGTCTTGAGCACGATGCTCATGCTCATCCTCCTATGGATCGGGTAGACCGGCATGAACGCGTGGCGCGGGGCCCGGCCGGCATCGGCCGGCTCGACCTCCTGCGCGTCGGCTGGCGGCTCTTGCCGATGCAAGCGTTGCTCCACGCGCGGGGCATGCAGAGCCTCGCCTTCGCGCGCGCCCTTGCCCCCGTCGCGCACAAGCTCGAGCAGGACGGTAATTCATTGCTCAGTCGACATTTGGGCTTCTTCAACTGCAACCCGAACTTCGCGCCGATGATCGTCGGCGGGGTGATCCGACTCGAGGAGGATCGCCTGGCCGGCCGCCCCGTCGCCCCCGCGGACGTCGAGTACTTCAAGCGTTCGATTAGCAGTCCTCTGGCCGCGATGGGCGACCTGCTGTTCCTGGGCGCGCTCAAGCCGCTGGCATTGACACTGGCCTGCTTGTTTGCTATATATCAGTCTTTCATAGGGTTAGTGGCAACCTGGTTGCTCTACAACCTGGTCGTGTTGTCCTGCCGTCTCGGGGGCGTCTACTTCGGTTACGCCAAGGGCTGGGAGTTGGTAGACGTCTTCTCGGGCCCCGCGTTTCAGCGTCTTCTGGGAATCGTACAGAGCATCGGAGCGAGTGTCGGGGGAGCGCTAGTGGCGGTCGTGCTGTTCCGGTTCGCGCGCGACTCCACGTCGATGCTCGGCCTCGGCGCGGCGCTCGCGGCGGCGGCGGTGGTGCTACTGCGCAAGGACATCTCTCTCTCGAGGGTCGCGATCCTGCTGTTTCCACTGTCGGCGGTGGTAACGTTGTTGCTCATGTAGGGCCGCGGGGCCCGAGGGAGATATGCTCGAGTTCACCAAGCGCATCGACAACAAGATCGGCCTGCACCTGCGGGCCGCCGGCGAGTTCGTCAAGGTGGCGGCGCAGTTTCGTTCCGAGGTCACGGTGCATAACGGCGATCGCTCGGCCAACGGCAAGAGCATCCTGGGGCTGGCCGGCCTGGCCGCCGCGCGCGGGGCGTTCGTGCGTGTCGTCGTCGAGGGGCCGGACGAGGAGGCCGCACAGCGGGCGCTGGCGAATCTCTTCGAGCAGAACTTCCACGAGGAATAGAGGAGGCGATCGCTCCGGACCACGGAGGTCAGGCGGTACCAATGAGCGGAAACGGATTGGAGAAGGTCGGCAGCGCGCCCGGCGCCGACACGGCGCGCGAGCGGCGCGAGATCGTCAAGCGGGGTATCTCCGCCTCGCCCGGCATCGCCATCGGCGAGGCGTTTCTCAAGGATCCCGAGCACCTCGTCGTGCCGCGCACGCGCGTACCCGAATCGGCTGTCGAGTCGGAAATCGAGCTGTTCCGGCAGACGCTGGCTGAGACGCGCAATGAGATCGTCAACGTGCGATCCCTGGTGACGGACCGCATGGGCGACGACCACGCGCGCATCTTCGACGCGCACCTCATGATCCTCGACGACACCACCATCAGCGACGGCACCTTCAGGCTCATACGCGAAAAGCGCTACAACGCCGCCGCGGCGTTCAACGCCGTGGTCGAGGACATCATCCGCTCCTTCCAGGAGATCGAGGACGAATACCTCAAGGACCGCTACGTCGACATCAAGGACATCAAGCGCCGGCTCATGCGTAACCTTCTGGGCCGCGAGAAGGTCGGAGTGGAGAAGCCGACGGGACCCGCGGTGGTCGTCGCCCACGATCTGTCCCCCAGCGACACCGCGCAGCTCGACCGGGACACGACGCTGGCCTACGCGACCGACCTGGGCGGGCGCACCTCGCACACGGCCATACTGGCGCGCTCGCAGGGCCTGCCCGCCGTGTTGGGCCTGGAGAACCTGTTCGGTATGGTCGAGAACGGCGACACGGTCATCGTGGACGGCAACACGGGTACGGTCGTAATCAACCCGCGCGAGAAGACCCTGCAGGAGTACCGCCAGGAGATGGCGCGCTACCACGAGCTGGAGGAGCAGCTGCTCACGCTGGCCGGCTACCCCGCCACCACGCTCGACGACAAGGAGTTCATGCTGGCCGCGAACATCGACATGCCCGCCGAGGCCGCGTCGGTGCTCGAGCACGGCGGCCAGGGCGTGGGGCTGTTCCGCACCGAGTACTTCTTCATCTCGCACGAGTACCTGCCGTCGGAGGAGGAGCAGTACCAAGCCTACCGCTCGGTGGTGGAGGCGCTGCGCAACAAGCCGGTCGTGTTCCGCACGCTGGACATCGGCGGCGACAAGATCGCCAGCTATCTGCACAGCTCGCCCGAGCTGAATCCCTTCATGGGTTGGCGCGGCATCCGCTTCTGCCTGACGCGCAAGGACATCTTCAAGACGCAGCTGCGCGCTCTCTACCGAGCCAGCGCGCACGGTAAGGTCAAGATCATGTTTCCGATGATCTCGCAGATAGAGGAGGTCATCAAGACGAAGGAGATCTGCGCCGAGGTGCGCGAGGAGCTCAGACACGCTCGTTTCAAGTTCGACGAAAACGTCGAGCTGGGCATCATGATCGAGACGCCGTCCGCCGTCGCCGTG
>JAOTVO010000044.1 GCA_029863355.1 Candidatus Krumholzibacteriia bacterium | reverse complement strand
CGCACCGAGATCGAGTCCGCGAAATCCCCGCTCCAGAAGCCCTGCGACAGCACCACGACCGTGAAGACCCCGAACGCCACCGCCAGCCACTTCACGGCGCGCGGCTTCCCCCGCTTCGCGTCGGCGCGCATGGCCGCGTCGAGACCGATTCCGAAGAGCAAAACCACGGCTAGCTGCTGCACGATCAAGACCATGACGGGCACGCGAAACTTGTCGAAGAAAGGCGCCAGCGCGAACAGCGGCTTATAGAGGATCGGGAAGAACTTGCCGAAGGCTACGAACGTCGCCACGACGGCGACGAACCCGAGAAAGCGTACGTAGCGCGTGCGCACCGTCGCCATGGCCGTCACGGCCATGACCAGCACGATGACGCCCAAGTAGTTCGGGTAATCGGTAAAAGGCATGAACCCGTAGTAGAGATCCTTACCGAAACCGAACGCGAAGGGCACGATGAAGGTGAGCATCTCGAGCGGGTGCAAGCTCCACGAAGTCGCATACCCGTAGTCCAGCCCGCCCGTCTCCGAGGCGCCCCGGATCGAATACTTCGCGTACTCGTGCACCGGCCAGTGCAGCACCGCGCTCATGAGGAGCGACGCCGCCACGACGACCGCAAAGATGCCCACGGCGTACGCCACCTCGGCCGACGCAAGCCGCACGCCGGAGTTTCCCTGCACGGACTCCGCGCGCCAGCGACGCGGCAGCATGGTCTCCACCGCGGGCCGCCCGCGCGCGCCGTCGACTATGCGAGCCACACCGAAGAACACCAGGTGGAGAGCGATCAGCGCGTAGGTGTAGTACGAGATCTGCAGATGGCCGCGCAGCATGGAGAGGCCCAGCACCAGGGCCAGACCGGCGCCGTTGACCAGCGTGCCGCGTCCGCGCCACACACGGTCCCAGAGGAGCAGCGCCAGCGGGAGATACGCGCACGCGCTGGCCTGACTGCCGTGTCCGTTGGCGCCGACGGCGACCAGATTGGGCACCCACATCATCAGAGCGCCCCCGGCCATGGCGGCGGCCCAGTGCCGGCGCCAGTGGCGCAGGAGGAGATAAACGCCCATCCCCGTGAGCCAGGCGTGAAAGAGAAACCAGGTCAGGGTCGGAAAGAAGAGGTACTTTTCCAGGAGACCCACTACGTAGTTGACCGGGTAGACGTAGGGAGCGAAGGAGAGGCTCGCGTAGCTCGGCATGCCCGAGAAGAGATACGGGTTCCACACCGGGTAGACCCCGCGTTCGAGCGCGGTCTTGCCCACCGACGCGAAGCTCGCCGCCGCCTCGTTGTCCCCGGAGAAGAAGATCTGGTCTTGAAACACCAGCTGCGGATAGAGGAGGCATAACGCCACCACCATTACCAGCGCGGCGATGAGCGCTTCGTTGCGCAACGACTCGCGTCGTGAAGACGCGCGCGCCGTGCTCGCACGAACGGCCTTGGCGGGTTTCTTGTCAGGCATTGCTTCCTTCCTGGTCGCGGAATGATACCACAGCCCCTCGACGCGCCCAAACGTTTCGCCTCACGCGGTCTCGTCCCCCTCCCGAGCGAGTTCGACGAGCGCGCGCACGCACCGGCGCCAGGAGAACCGGTCCAGGTCGGCCCTGATCGCGGCGCTCATACGAGCGGCCGCGTTCTCCGCAAAGAAGCGTTCGATCGCGCCGGCGAGGGCCTCGGGATCGTCGGGCGTCACTACGTATCCGGTCTCACCGTCCGTCACCACGTCGGGCAACCCGCCGACCCCGGTCACGACCACGGGCTTGGCGAAGGAGAAAGCAATTTGGACGACGCCGCTCTGCGTGGCGGTGAGATAGGGCAGCACGACGAGGTCGGCCGCCTTGAAGTACACCTCGACCTCCTCGTTGGGCACGTACCGGTCGACCAGCCGCACGCGCTCGCCGATTCCCAGTTGCGCGATTAACTCCTCGTAACGCGCGCGCGGCTCGTAGAACTCGCCCACCACGAGCAGTGTAGCTCCGAGTCGCTCCCCGCACGCGGCGAATGCGCGCAGCAGGACGGAGAGGCCCTTGTAGGAGCGAACGAGACCGAAAAAGAGCAGGACCCTCCCGTGCACGTCGAGCGCCCGCCGAGCACCGTCCGCGTCGTAGCGCTTCATGTCGAACCAGTCGTAGATGGGGTGGGGATTGAAGCCGACCTTCGCCCCCGCCACCAGGGCTTCCAGCGTGCGACCGTCCTCGCCGGACTGCACCAGGAACGCGTGGCCGCCCCCCAGCCCCATCCTCACCAGGGCGCGGTCGAACGGCGAGGGCTCGTGCGGGAGAACGTTGTGGCACAGGAAGACGATGCGCGAGCGCGTGCGCCGGCGCACCCGAGAGCAGATCACGCGGAAAGCGGGTGCGAAGAATGGGTGCCACCACTGGATCACCACGAGGTCGGCCCGCCCCCGCTCGATCCACCGCGCCGCCTCCAGATAGGTGAGCGGGTTCATGGAATCGATGATCCGCCGCGAAGGGACGGCGAGCGGCGAAGTGCTGTCGTCGTACTGCGTCTTGCCGGGAAAGAGGAAGGAGGGGTACAGGCGCCTGAAGTTGATGACATCCACTCTATGCTCGACGGCGAAGGACTTGGCGAGCATGGAGGTGAAATGGGCGATCCCGCCCCGGTAAGGGTGTGCGGGGCCGACCAGGCAGACGTTCATGGTCCGTCGTGTCCGGTGTTCGGGGGGGCCTCGATGCCGCGCACGCGGTACTCCCGGAAAGCGTACGTCGATTCGCGCGCGCTGCGCGACGAGATCATCTCGGCCAGAAGCCCGATCGACCCGATTTGCAGCGCGACGATGATCAGCACGAAGCCGAGCAGCATGATGGGGCGCACGCGCAGGCCCTCGCCGCTCACCCACCTCACGAAGAACACGATCTGCGGCAGAGAACCGAGAATGAAGAGCACGATCGACACGCGTCCGAAGAAGTGCAACGGGTTGAGCGAGCGTCTCGTGACGAACATCACCGTCATCAGGTCGAAGAACCCGTTGAGAAAACGCCGCGCGCCGTACTTGCTGCTCCCGTACTTGCGGCGGAAATGCCGCACGCCGATCTCGTCCACCTTGAAACCGTCCCACGCGGCCAGCACCGGTATGAAGCGATGGAGCTCTCCATAGAGGGTGAGCGAGTCCACGACGGAGCGGCGATAGGCCTTGAGTCCGCAGTTGAAGTCGTGCAGCTTGACCCCCGACACGAGGGAAGTCATCGCGTTGAAGAAGCGCGATGGCAGCGTCTTGGAGAGGGGATCCTGGCGGTCGGTCTTCCATCCCGAAACCAAGTCGGCGCCGCCGGCGAGCTTGTGCAAGAGGCCGGGGATCTCCCCCGGGTCGTCCTGCAGATCCGCGTCGATCGTGACCACGACGTCGCCGTCGACCGCGCGGAAGGCGGCGTTCAGCGCGGCCGATTTGCCGTAGTTGCGACGAAAGCTGATCACCCCAACCCGGTTCGAGCGCTCGCGCAGCTCGCGCAGCACCGCCACGGTGCGATCCGTGCTCCCGTCGTCCACGAAGATGTACTCGTAGTCCCAGTCCGCCCGCGTCATTACGGCCTCGAGCTTGTCGAAGAGCTCCCGCAGGCTCTCCTCTTCGTTGTAGCAAGGTATGACGACCGAGACCTTCATGATCTAGCCCCCGATGCGCGTATAGACCGACGCGATCCACTCGGCCTCGCGCGCGATGCCGTCCTCCAGTCCGGTGCGCGGTTCGTAGCCCAGCTCCCGCGCCGCCAGGGAGATGTCGGCATAGGTATGGGTGACGTCGCCGCGCTGGGCGTCGCGGTAGCGCACCTCGAACTCGCCGCGGGCGTGGCGTCCGATGACGTCGAGGGCGCTGTTGAGGGCGACGCGGCTGCCGCCCCCGATGTTGAAGACCCGCTCCGGGCCGTCGTAGCTCATGGCGGCGACGTTGGCGGCGACGGCATCGCCGATATAGGTGAAGTCGCGCGTCTGCGCGCCGTTGCCGTAAACCTCCACGGGACTCCCCGTGGCCGCTGCGCGCAGGAAGCGATGAAAAGCCATGTCGGGACGTTGGCGCGGGCCATACACGGTGAAGTAGCGCAGACAGACCACGGGCAGCTCGTAGCTCTTGGCGTAGAGCAGGCAGAGGTTCTCTCCGTCCAGTTTGGTCACGCCATAGGGTGAGACCGGGCGCGTGGGGTGGGACTCCTTCATCGGCAGCTCCGTCGTCTCTCCGTAGACCGAGCTCGAGCTGGCGTAGACGAAGCGGCGGAGCTTCGTTTCCCTCGCCGCCTCGCACAGGCGCTGCGTCGCGCGGATGTTCGCGTCGATGTAGGTCTCGAACTGCTCTCCCCAGCTCGCGCGCACGCCCGCCTGCGCCGCCTGGTGGAACACACAGTCCACGCCGGCGAGGAGCTCGCGGAGATCGACGGTGTTGACCGATTCACCGACGAAGCGGAAGCGCTCGTGGGGCAACAACGAGGACAGATTGTCCTTCTTGATGCGCACGTCGTAGTAGTCGGTGAAGCAGTCCACGCCGACCACGCTGTGGCCCAGGTCGAGGAGCCGCGCGGCCAGGTGCGACCCGATGAAGCCGGCCACCCCGGTGACCAGCACGTTGTGCGCCGTTTCCGCCACTTCTATCGACGCCCCGCCGCGTCACCGATCGCCGCGTCGATCTCCTCCAGCATCTGACGAGCGGAGTCGTCTTCCGGGTGCCGTGCCAGCCAACTGGCCAGGTACCGGCGCGCGTTGCCCGCCATGCCCCCGCGGGCGGCGACGGAGCTGGCGGTCAGCACCAGCTCCCGGTTCTCCGGATCCGCCGCCAAGACGGCGTCGAGCAGCTTCGAGGCGGACTGGTAGTCCCCCATGCGCTCGTATATCCCCGACAGTCGGTACATCGCCATCAGGTTGCCGGGATCCGCTTCGATCTGATCCCGGTAGAAGCCGAGCCCGCCCACCGTGTCTCCGGCGTCGTAACGGTAAAGGCCGAGCAGCTGGCACGGCTGCATGTGCGGCGATATCTCGCACGCCGCCTCCAGGTAGCGGAGCGCTTTGTCGAACGTGCTGTCCTGGTGCATGATGTACGCGAGCTGGATAAACGCGGCCGCGTAGTTCTGCATCAGGTGCACCGTGTGCTGCGGCTGGTACAGGCCGTCGTCCCGCTTCCAATCGGCCGTGAGGATGCTCGTGTAATCGAACAGCTCGACAATGTTGCGCTCGAGCCGCGTGACGTTGATCATGTTGTCGCCCTTGCGGGGCACCACCATGTAGGCCAACCCCTCCATCTCCAGATACTCCCGGTACGGCGCGTAGGTCACCGGGGGGATCGTGACCGCAAAGTATATCGGCCGCCGGAACTTGTTGGTCTGGAGTATGTGCTGCACGGCGAGATCGCGGACCAGCACCCACCCCTCCCGGGTCGGCACGGGCTGCAGCCGGTTGATCTGCTCGTCCGTCCACGCGATGGGCACCTTGGGCTCGTAGTCCCTGCACTGCTTGATGTACCACGGAGTATTGAGAAGGCTCAGATTGACGACGCGTACGTCGCGGCGGTACTCCTCCACCTCCTGGATGTACCAGAGGGGGAAGGTGTCGTTGTCGCCGTTGGTGAACAGAATGGAGTCCCGCTCCAACCCCACGAGCATATTGCGCGCGTAGGTCGGGCACGTCAGATTGCGCGAGCGATCGTGCGTGAAGTAGTGGTGTGACAGCGTGAAGAACGGGAGCGCGAGGAGCGCGACCGCGCACCCCACCAAGACCGGCGAGAGCCGGCGGGACGAACGCGCGAAGAGGTTGCGCAGCTCGCCGAGTAGGCTTCCCGCGCCCATCCCGATGTAGACGGCGAAAAAGTAGAAGGCCGGAGAGTAGAAGTAGTCTCGCTCGCGAACCTCGGCGCTGGAGAAATTGAGGTAAAACACCAGACCCAGGCTCACCACGATGAGCGTGACGAACAACATCACGAACGTCTTCTTGTGCCGCGCGAATTGATCGACCATTCCCCACACGCCGAGGCCGATGGGAAGGAGCGAACCCAGGTTGAGCTGGCTCACGTAGGCGGAAGCCATCTGGAACTGCGCCTGGAAGTAGCCGTTGAAGTGCTGCAGCTGAAACCACGGGCCCGCCTTGCGGAGTAGGACGTTGGGCGGCGGATACTGCTCGCGACGAATCACCGCGTACAGCGAACGCCACGTTTCCGGGTCGCCCTCGTCGATCACCGGGTCGTGCACCGACCGAATCAGCAGGTAGAAGTGCACGGACAGGCCCAGCACGAACAGCAGCGTGCAGATAGTCGCGAACGGAGAACGCGCCGAGTGCAGCCACAACAGCGCCACCGAGAACAAGACGAGCAGGATTACCGTAACGCGACCGTCGCGGTAGATCGTCGCGTCGGCCAGCACGATGCCGACGCCGAGACATACGGCGATGAACTCGGTCGCGGTGAACGTCTTCTCCTTCGTCATCAGCACGAAGAAGAAGATCCCCGACAGCACGAGTATGGTGCCCAAGTGGAAGCCGACGGAAAGCGCCAGCAAGTAGAAGAGCAGGTAGATCAAGTTGGCCGCGCGCGGGCTGCGCGGATCGTCTCCCCACTTGAGAACCAACCAGGCCATGAACCCCATGAGGGCGTTGCTCATGGAGTAGACCTCGGCCTCGATCGAGTTGTTCCAGTACGAGTCGCTGAAGGTGAGGAATAGCGCCCCCGTCAGCGCGCCGGCCACCTTGATGAGGGTGTCATTGACCGTCTCGCTCTTGCCCAGCGTGAAGTCGAGGAAACGGACGATGAGCAAGTACACGAACAGGATGCCGGCCGCGCCGCAGAACGCGGAGAGCAGGTTCATGCGCTGGGCGACGTTGAAGAACCACAGCGGGAACAACGAGAAGACCTTGGCCAGGAGAACGTAGAGCGGCGTGCCCGGTGAGTGGGGCACGCCCAGTATGTGCGCCGCGGCGATGAACTCGCCCGCGTCCCAGAAGCTCGCGCTCGCCTCCATCGTGCGCACGTAGAGACCGAGGCTGAGCAGGAAGGCGAGCCCGGCGCCACCCCAGAACAGGCGGCGGCCCGTCGTGTCGGCGCTCCCGGCCGGGGCGCCCGCATTCAGCGCGTTCCTCATGGTGTTTCTCTGCTCTCTCTCGGGGCCGGCGCCCGGGCGGCCCCTGACCACGCCCACCTTTGTATGCCGGCTCCGCCCGCGGGTTCCTCGCGGGCCGGGCCCGCGCCCCCCCGGGGCACGGCCCGTCGGACTCTAGCCGAATGCCGGATTAAGATCAAGGTATAAAACACGATACGGATTCGCCCGGGCGCGGGGCGTGGCGGCGCGCCACGAAGTACAGGAAACCAAGCAGGCTCACGGCCACGGAGATGACGTAGGTGAGGAATTCCAGTGTGAATGCGTCCGCCTCCGCCAGCCCCGCGCTCGCGAACAGCACGATTCCCAACCCCTCCCGGATCCCCAGCCCGTTGATGGTGATGGGTGGGATCATGGCCAGGCTCAACAGCGGGACGAACACGAAGAACTGGCACAGGAGGATGGCGTCGACGCGCATGCCGAGTGCCAGTCCCACGAGGATGTGCGTGGTGACCCGCAGCGCCTGGATGAGGATGGAGAGCCAGACCAGCCGGACTACGAGCGCCTTGCGACCCTTGAAGGGACTCAGGTGATCGATGATCGCCGTCATGCGCGCGTCGAGGGAGAGCGGCCGGATGCGCAGCACGGCCCGGCGCAGCCACCGTCCCAGCGGCTTGAAGAAGTAGAGGCCGATGCCCGGCACCATGCACGCGACGAAGATCGCCATGTACCATTCGTAGGGCAGGTCCGGCTGACGCGGCGCCAGGTAGAGCGCCGCCATCGTGGCCAGCAGGCAGAGGCTGAAGATGCCCAGGAGCCGGTCGAGCAGGGTGACGGCGATCACCTGATAGACGCCGCCGCCCACGCGCGCCACGTCCCACACCTTCACCGCGTCCCCGCCGATGTTGGCGGGCAGGAAGTTGTTGAAAAAGAGACCCACGAAATAGAAGCGGAAGGTGAGAGGAAAAGTCAAGGCAATGCCGCTGGCGGCGAGCAGCAGGTGCCACTGCAGCGCGCCCAGCACGTTGCTGATGAAGAAGCAAACCACCGCCGCGGAAAGCGTCAGCGGCTCGAGTCCGCGCAGGAGCCGGAACAGTTCCGCCGGTGGGGTGCGCCGCAGGAGGAAGACCATGAACCCGGCGCTGACCGCGATCTTCAGGGCCAGGCGCCAGACCGCCCCTCGGCTGGGGGCGCGCACTCAGCCCACCTCGCGTTGGAAGAGCTGCTCCATCTCGTCCGCCGTCCGCTCCCACGTCAGTGAACGCGCCCACGCCAGGGCTTCCGCGCTCATCCGCCGCCACAGCGCGCCGTCGCCGAGCAGCTCTATCGCCCGCTGCGCCATGGCGTCGACGTCGCCGTACTCGACGAGGAATCCGGTCTTGTCGTGCAAGATGGAGTCCCGCAGGCCGGGACGGTCGGTGCCGACGACGGGCACGCCGCACGCGTTGGCCTCGATCACCGTCAGACCCCACCCCTCCTTCGGGCTCGCGTTGACGCACAGGTGCGCGCGGTTGAGGAGCTCCACCAACCGCTCCGCATCCACGCGCCCGGTGAACTCCACGTCGGGAGCGATGCGCGACGACAGCCGGCGCAGGGCCCCCAGCTCCGGCCCGTCCCCCACGATGATCAGGCGGGCGGCCGGCACCCGCTGGCGCACCTTGATGTAGGCGCGTATCACGTGGTCGATGGCCTTGTACTTGCGCACCCGCCCGAAGTGCACGATCGTGGGCTCGGCGAAGCGCTCCACCCCCGGCAACACCCGGTAGCGCTCGTGGTCGAGCCCGCACAGGACTACGTCCACGCGCTCCGCGGGGACCCCGCGCTCGACGAGGTCGGCCTTGGTGCTGGGACTGATCACGCAGAAGCTGCAGTCGCGGTAGGCGCGGGGGATGAGGCGCTCGTAGGCCCACACGTAAGTCGCGAAGACCGGGTTGGTCTCGCGGAACACCGTGGATCCGAACAGGTGCGGGATCACAGGCATGACGGGAAGCGCGGTGTACCAGGGCATAAAAAACGGAATCTTGTTGATGTCCTCGACGATCAGGTCGGCGTGCTCCTTGGTGAGAAACGCGCGCACCGCGCGGGGCAGCGCGAAGTTGGCGTCCCACCACGATCCCGCCCGCACGACGTCGAGTCCGTCGTAGGCGTCGAAGTCGCTGGCCCCCGGGTACTTGCTCGCGAACAGAGTCGCGCGGTGCCCGCGCTGGACCATGCGCGTGAGAATCTCGTGCAGGTGGACCTCGGCCCCCCCCGCTTCCGGGTGGCGCATGTCGCGCCAGTTGACGGCCACCAGGTGCATGCGCCCGCCCCTCACGCCTCCCGCTTCCTCCCCAGACAGCCGATGACCATGGAGGTGCCGAGACGGATGCGCTCCGGTAGGGCCGCCCGCAGGCGCCGGCCCAGTGGCGCGAGCCACGAGGTCCCGGGAAGGTTCATGGGCAGGCGCAGGCCCCGTCCCAGCAGCACCCTGCGCATTCCCCGGTACCACACGGGCGGGTAGAGGTTGCATCCGTACATCGCCTCCACCTCGAAGCCGGCGTCGCGCACCAGCGCCCGCAGCCGCCCCGGGGAGAACTCCGTCTCCCACCCGGCGAACCACCTGTCCATGCGAATGAGCGCGCGTTTGATCAGCGTATAGTAATGGAAGCGCTGCGGGACGTCGACGAGCAACCAACCCCCGGGACGTAGCACGCGGCGGTTCTCGGCGAGCAGGGCTCCGGGGTCGCGGAAGTGCTCGAGGAGGCCCTGGTGGTACACCACGTCGAAGGTGCCCGTGGCCAGCGGCAGCGCCAGCGCGTCGCCGCATACGATGCGCACGCTCCCGCCCAGGTTCTCGCGCATCAGTCGCAGCGATTCCTCGCTGTAATCCAGAGTCCAGACTTCCGCCCCCCGCTCCCCCAGCGCGGCGGCGTCGCGGCCGGTGCCCGCCCCCACTTCCAGCACGCGCCCGCCGCGCAGGTCGACGCGCTCGGCGAGGAACTCGACGATGCGGCCGTCGTTGGCGTAGATGTCCTCGACGTGGCCGGAGGACGCCCAGAACGCGTCCCAGTGTCTCTTCTCCGAAGTGCGGGTCATCGGGCGCGGGTCAGTACCCCACGAGAAGCCGCTCGGCCAGCACCGGGGGCAGCCCCGCGCGCAGGATCTTCTCCGCGGCCCGTTCGCGGTCGTAGGGCACGCGGAGCAGGCGGACGGTATCGGTCGCGTCGTCGTAGAGCACGTAGGCGGCGTCCGGGTTGCCGTCGCGCGGCTGCCCGACGCTGCCGACGTTGATCACGTAGCGCATTCGCGCCAGGTCGAGCGCCTCGCCCTCGCCGCTGGGGAAACGCTCGACGCTCCCGTCGTCGCCGAAGATCACGGGCGCGTGCGAGTGCCCGATGAACGCCACGCGATGCGCGCCCATCGCGTCGAACGCGCGCCCCGCGCCCGCGTGGTCGAGCACGTAGTCCCACGCCTCGGGCCGGCTGGGGCTCGCGTGGACGCCCATATACCGGGGGTGCTCCGTGTACGTGTAGGGCAGAGCGGAGAGGAAGCGCCTGTTCTCGTCGGTCAAGCGGGACTCGGTGAAATGGATGCCCTCCAGCGCGACTTCGTGGAAGAAGGCGCGCTCGTGCGGGTCCACGACTGCGGCGTCGTGGTTGCCCTTGAGACAGGCCCAGGCGGGCAGAGCCCGAATCGTGTCGATGCACTCGTTGGGGTCGGCGCCATAGCCCACCACGTCGCCCAGGCAGAGGAAGAAACCGGCGGCGGCGGCGGAGGCGTGGCGAACCACGGCTTCCAGGGCCTCGAGATTGCCGTGGACGTCCGAGAAGATGACGTGCCTCAAACCGCGTCCCTTCTAAGCTCTCTGGCGAAGCGATCGAGCAGGCCGTTGACGAAACGGCCGGCATCTTCCGTGCTGAAACGGCGAGCGATCTCTATGGCTTCGTTGATGACCACGGCGGGCGGCACGTCGGCAAAGTAGAGCAGCTCGGCCAGGGAGAAGCGCAGGATGTTCTTGTCGACCAGCGCGACCCGCCCCATCTCCCAGTTCTCCAGCGCCGCCGCGATGGTGCCGTCGATCTCGTCGATGTGCGTCACGGTCGCCGCCAGTAGGGCGCGCGCGTGCGCCGCGGTCTCCTCGCTGGGATCGCGGCTGGCGATGAGCCGCTCGACGATCTCCGCCGCGGGCAGCTCCGAGAACTCCCGCTCGTAGAGCGCCTGCAGCACGATCTCTCTCGCCTTGCGCCTTCTGCTCATTGCCGTCCTAGTCGCGCCAGAGATCCATCATCTCGACGAGCGCTTGCGCCGCCTGCCGGCCGGCGTGCCCGTGCTTGCCCCCGGCGCGGTCGATCGCCTGCTCCATCGTATCCGCGGTGATCACGCCGAACGCGATCGGCACCTGCGTCTCCGTACCCAGGCGCTCGAGGGCCGTGGTCACCGCGCCCGCAAGCACGTCGAAGTGCGCCGTCTCGCCGCGAACCAGTGCGCCCAGGGTCACGATACCGTCGCACCGGCCGCCGCGCGCGATCTTGGCGGCCATCTGCGGGATCTCGAAGGCCCCGGGAACCCAGTATACTTCGATCTCGCCGTCTTCGATACCGTGGGCGCGCAGGGTCTCCACGGCGCCCTCGACCAGCCGGCGCGTGACGAAGTCGTTGAAACGCGAGGCGACCACGACCACCCGCCGCCCCGTGGCGTCCATGCGCGCGCGGCGCTCACTCGCCATGGCCCGTCCTCCCCTCGTTGGCCACCAGCGGTGCGGCGGCCGCGTCTAGGAGGTGGCCCAGTTTGCTGCGCTTGACCTCCAGGTAGAACTGGTTGTTCTCGTTCGGGGGAATCTCGATGGGGACGCGGTCGACGATCTCCAGACCGTGCGCGGCGAGCCCCACGATCTTGCGCGGGTTGTTGGTGAGCAGGCGGATCTTCCCCACCCCCAGGTCCACCAGTATCTGGGCGCCCACACCGTAGTCGCGCAGGTCGGGGGGAAAACCGAGCATCTCGTTCGCTTCGACGGTATCGTGTCCCAGATCCTGCAGGGCGTACGCTTTGATCTTGTTCTCCAGACCGATGCCGCGCCCCTCCTGGCGCATGTAGAGAACCACTCCTCTGCCCTCCTCCTCGACCCGCCGCATGGCCTCGTGGAGCTGGGCGCCGCAGTCGCAGCGCATCGAGCCCAGCACATCGCCCGTGAAGCACTGTGAGTGCACGCGCACCAGCGTGGGCTCCTCCCCGTCGATCTCCCCCTTGACCAGCGCGACGTGCGTGTTGCCCGACAGCCGGCTGCGGTAGAGGTGCAGCGTGAAGTCGCCGTGCTCGGTGGGCAGTCGCGTCGTCGCCGCGTGTTCGATGAACTTCTCCGTGCGGCGGCGGTACGCGATGAGCGCCTCGATCGTCACCAGCTTCAGTCCCAGCTTCTCGGCGATCTCGACCAGGCGCGGCATTCGCGCCATGGAGCCGTCGTCGTCCAGCACCTCGCAGAGCACGCCGGCGGGTTTGAGCCCGGCCAGCCGAGCCAGGTCGACGGCCGCCTCGGTGTGGCCGGCGCGCCGCAACACGCCTCCCGGCTTGGCGATGAGCGGGAAGACGTGGCCCGGGCGGCCGAACTCCTCGGGGTTCGTTGCTTCGTCGGTGACGGCGAGGATGGTCGCCGCCCGGTCGAAGGCGCTGATGCCCGTACTCGTGTTCTCGGCAATGAGGTCTATGGAAACGGTGAAAGCCGTCTTGTAGTGGCACGTATTGCGAGGCACCATCAGCCGCAGGTCCAGCTCGTGGGCGCGCTCCTCGGTGATGGGCATGCAGATCAGACCCCGGGCGTAGCGCGCCAGGAAATTGATCTTCTCCGCGGTCGCTTTCTCCGCGGCCAGGATCATGTCTCCCTCGTTCTCGCGATCCTCGTCGTCCACGACGACCACGATATTGCCGCGGCCAATCTCTTCGATGGCTTCTTCTATCGTACAGAATACGCTCATGACTTCCTCGGTTCTTCGTGGAGGCGCTCGATGTATTGCTTGACGTATTTACCTACGACGTCGGCCTCGACGTTCACGCGGTCCCCGGCGCGGTAGGCGCCGACGTTCGTGCGCTCCAGAGTGTGCGGAATGACGGCGATGGTGATCCGGTTTGCCGGCAGTCGCTCGATCACGGTCA
>JAOTVO010000335.1 GCA_029863355.1 Candidatus Krumholzibacteriia bacterium | reverse complement strand
GAGCGGCCCCCCACGATCCTGCGCCGTGCATACTGATGACCAGCGGCGTCGCCTTCGTGCGCTCGTAGCTCTGGGGGACGTACAACACGTACTCGCGCGTCTGCCCTGAGGAGCTGATCGTTCCGCTGCTCCGATTCCGGCGGTGAAACCACACCGCCTCGGTCACCGCCAAGGCGACCGGCAGCCCCAGCAGCAGTAGCACAGCGCCGAGGATCATTCGCCGGCTCTTCATGGTCGTCAGCGATGTCGATTCCATGCGAGTACCAGCGGCGCGGCGGACAATCGCGCCAGGGGAATCGCGAGGATCGCGACGAGCGTGAGCAGGTAGTGCCGGACGAACAGCGTGGAGAAGAACCACGCGAACACACCGTAGAGCGCGAGCACGGCGACACACCACACGGCCGCGCCCACGATCAGCGTACGGTCGCTGAGCAGCCGGCTGCGGTAGAGGCGTACCGCGATCCAGGTTGCCGCGCACATCTTCACAGCCACGAGAACACCGAGAATCCAAGGAATCCCGTCCCAGAGCGCGGCCCGCACACGGCCGCTTCCGATGATCGCGTCGGCGACCGGCCCGAGTGCGGATAGAAACACGAGTGTCAGAAACACGCTCGACTTCACGATCCACTCGCGGCCAGTGAGGCCGACGTACAGCGTCTGCACGAGCTGCTTCCACGTCGACGCCATGAATCCCAAGACGATCACCAGCAGCAGCACGATCGTGCGTGGCGCCCCCATGAATTCGATCGCCCCACGCCCCTTGTCCATCACCATCGGCCAGGTATCGGACAGGACCAGCGCCGCCGGGATCGCGGTGAAAACCAAGAGCCACGCGGCGAACGTACTCCACATCGCCATCGTCAGCTTGGCTCCGATGAGGGCGGGGCTCGTCACGGGACGCGTCGCGAGAAACGGCGTCACCCCATACGCATCACTCACATCGGCGCTCGCCGTGCGAACGGTCGCCGCGACAAAGCCGGCCATGAGCGGCGGCGTGCACAGGACGGCAAGCAGGATGACGAAGACGAGGACCGGCGCGTCGGCGGCCGCGAACAGCAGGGCCAGTTCAAACGGCAGCAGGATGCCGACCAGCGCAGGGAGCGACCGGCCGTGTCGCCGCCACTCGAACCACACTTGGGCGCGCATGGGCGAGGCGAAACGGTCGCGCCGGTGCCCACCGGTCAAAACATTCGCGATTCGTCCGAGCCAGTCGAACACTCCGCCCCAATCGGGAACGACGCCTCGGCGGGCACGGGCGACGGCGAACCGGGCGGCAGAATATCCGAGGGGAACCTGCGGCGCCAGGATGGCCAGCATCACCGTTTCTGATGCTTCGAAATGCAGGGCGAGGAGAACGATGGTTTCGATCACGGAGAGCCACAGCAGGGTGACGACCACCCGTAGTCCCCGCAGACCGTAGGGCATCCACGTCAATGCCTGCGCCCAGGCGAGCATCACCGCCGCCAGGAGCGCCGGCCAGATCCATGGGGCGGCGTATCCCGACGGCCACACCCCGAGCAGCCGAATCGCGAACCAGAGCACCGCCATGACGAGCGCGCCGTACAGCATCGGCCATCCGGCGAGCGCGGCGGTGGACACTGGCATCGTGAAGATCCGGGCAGGATAGGGCGATTGACGCGCGGCGAAGTCGCCGGACAGGCCGTAGGTGAACACCGCTAGCGAATACGTGAACGTCGAACTGAGCGGGACAAAAACGAAGAATGCGAAACTTCGCGGCTCGAAGGTGACGGCATGTCCCCGCGCTAGCATGACAAGCTTGACCGCCGCGAGGACGAGCAAGTAGCCGGCCAGGGCAGCGAATCCCCAGCGATGCCGGCGCCGGAATTCCCAGGCGATGGCGGCTGCGGGCGAGCGGATCGTCACACGCCCCGCGCTGATGCCGCGGACATCCCGGCATGGGCGACGAAGATCTCGTCGAGGGACGGAATGCGGTCGCCGACCTTGTGCGACTCCCTGATGTCGGCGAGCGGCCCGCTCAGGGCGATCCTGCCCTGGCTGATCATCGCGACGTGGTCCGCGACCTGTTCCACTTCATCCAGCAAGTGCGACGAGAACAGCACGGTGCGGCCTTCGTCGGCGATGGTGCGGATGATGGCGTCCAGGATGTCGCGTCGAACCACGGGGTCGAGGCCGGTCGATGGTTCATCCAGCACCAGCAGCTCGGGCCGGTAGGCCAGCGCGATGAGCAATCCGACCCGCGCCTTCTCGCCCTTGGAAAGCTCTTTGATCGTCGCCGAAGTATCGAGCGCGAATGCCTGCCGCAACTCCCTCGCGTACCCGTCGTCCCACGCGGGATAGAACGCTCGGGTGTAGCGCGTGAGCTCGTCCACCCGCATCCAGCCGGGAAGGTCACGCTCCTCGGAGAGGTAGCCAATCCGCGAGAGGACGCCGACCGGATCGGCCACGGGATCGCGTCCGAACACGCGCACCGATCCGCTTTGGGGCCGAAGCAGGCCGAGAATGTGTTTGATCAGCGTCGTCTTGCCCGCTCCGTTTTCACCGACGAGGCCATAAACCACCCCGCGTGGAACGGACAAGCTCACCGACGCCAGGGCCGCCTTGGTCCCGAAGTGGCGTGTCAGCTCCGATACGGTGATGACGGCGTCACTCACGTCCGGACAGCCTCTGCGTGGCTTGTGTTTGCACGGAGGTGTGTTGGCACGTGCCGCGCCTCAGCTGCGGCGCCGCTCACTCCTGGCAGATCCCATGTCGACTAGAGCGCCTACCGCTCCTTCGCCGAGTCTCTCACCCATGAGATCGAGCGCCACATGAGGATCGTTGCCGCCAGATACCAGAGTCCGATCGCCGGACCGACATCGACAAGTCCCGCCTCGGCAGGAGGCGTCGGAAAGGTGAGGAGGTTCAACCCCGCCACGGCCGCGCCAAGGAAAAGACCCGCGATCCCCATGGCTTTCCCGAATCGTGGGTGCCGTAGCATCGCGATC
>JAOTVO010000334.1 GCA_029863355.1 Candidatus Krumholzibacteriia bacterium | reverse complement strand
CCGTTTCGACCTGGTGGGCATCCCGCCCGCGCCGCGCGGCGTGCCGCAGATCGAGGTCGTGTTCAACATCGACGCCAACGGCATCGTGCACGTGTCCGCCAAGGATCTGGGCACGGGACGCAAGCAGGAAATCGCGATCAAGAAGGCCAGCGGTCTCTCCGAAGGCGAGATCAAGCGCATGCTCGACGACGCGGAGAAATACGCGGAAGAGGACCAGAAGAAGCGCGAGTTCTCCGAGGTCCTCAACGCGGCGGAGAGCCTCCTCTACTCCACCGAGCAAACCATCCGGGACTTCGCGGAGAAGTTCAGTCAGTCAGACATCGCCGAGATCAAGGCCGCCATGGAAGCGCTGGAAGACGCCAAGGAGAACTCGAACCGCGACGTCGAGTCGCTCAAGCTGGCTACGGGGACCCTGCAGGCGATCATGCACAAGTTCGCCGAGCTGATGTACAGCGCGCCCGATTCCACCGAGTACATGTCTTGAGGGCAGGGGGCAATCGTCCGCTGCGGGCGGCGCCCGGGTCGAGAGCCCCGGGCGCCCCTTTTTTTTCGTGGCCGCTCCCGCGCGCCCTGGGCTATAGTGCGTTGACATCGCGCTCCTTATCTCATTGATTACCGGCCAGCCGCCTCGAGCAGTAGCCGGGGGACGCATCGCCTATGAGCAAGAGAGACTACTACGAGGTACTCGGCGTCGAGCGGTCGGCGTCGCAGGAAGAGGTCAAGAAGGCCTACCGCAAGCTCGCCTTCAAGTACCACCCCGACAAGAATCCCGGCGACAAGGAAGCCGAGGAGCGCTTCAAGGAAGTGGTGGAGGCGTACGAGGTCCTGAACGACGCGCAGCGGCGCGCCTCCTACGACCAGTTCGGCCACGCCGGCGCCCGGGCCGGCGCGGGCGCCGGCGGTCCCTTCGGCTTCGGGGGGGAAGGCCTGGACCTCTCGGACGCGCTGCGCGCGTTCATGCGCGACTTCGGCGGTTTCGACCTGGGCGACCTGTTCGGCGGCGGCGGTGGCGGCCGCGGCCGCGCGCGCGCGCGCAAGGGGCGGGATTTGCAGGCGCGCGTCGAGCTCTCGCTCGAGGAGATCGCTCACGGCGCCGAGAAACAGATTCGCGTCAACAAGCTCGTCAGCTGCCGCACCTGCCGCGGGAGCGGCGCCGCGGAAGGCTCCAGCAAGACGACCTGCGACGTATGCCGGGGGAGCGGACAGATTCGTCACGTGCAGCGCTCGCTGCTCGGTCAGTTTATCAATGTGAGCGAGTGCCACAAGTGCGGCGGCGAGGGCGTGATCGTGGAGCGGCCCTGCGGCGATTGCCGCGGCACGGGCACGGTGCGGGGCAGCGAGACGGTGAAGGTGCGCATCCCCCCCGGCGCGTCGGCCGGGAACTACATCAATGTGCAAGCGGGCGGCGACGCGGGAGAGCGGGGCGCACCGCCCGGCGACCTCTACGTGGTCATCGCCGAGGCCGAGCACCGGCTCTTCGAGCGGCACGGAAACGACGTGCTCGTCGACGTGCCCCTGACCTATGCGCAGCTCGCGCTGGGAACGAAGCTCGAGGTGCCCACGCTGGACGGCAAGGTGCTGCTCAAGGTGCCGGCGGGCACGCCGTCGCACAAGGTCTTTCGCCTGAAGGGCAAGGGTATTCCGCGGCTCAACGCCTACGGCCGGGGCGACGAGCTGGTGCGCGTGGTGGCGTGGGTACCCGAGCGGGTGAACCGCCAGGAGGCGGAGCTCCTCAAGGAGCTCGACAAGTCGCTCGCAGGACGCGTGCCGCGCCTCGACTGACGCCGATGTCCCATCGGTTCCTCTTCTATACACCCGCCTTGGAGCGGGGTCACGTGCGCGTCGAGCTCGCGGACGAAGAGCACCACCACCTCGCCCGCGTCCTGCGCCTGCGCGTCGCCGATGAGATCCACGTGACCAACGGCCGCGGCCTGCTCGCCACGGCCAGGCTGGAGAGCGTGGCGCGCGCGCGCAGCGAGGCGGCCATCACGCGCGTGCTCGCCGACGAGGGCGCCCCGCGCCGCTTCGTGCTCGCCCTCGCCCTCATCCGCCGCGACCGCTTCGCGCGGGCGTTCGAACAGTGCGTCGAGCTGGGCATCACGGAGTGCGTGCCCTTGATCACCGCCGCCGGCCGTCGCGGCCGCGCGGAGAGGGCGTTCCGCGAACGACTCGAGCGCGTCGCCGTGGCGGCGATGAAGCAGGCGTTTCGCTGCCACCGGCCGCTCGTGCAGCCGGTGGCCGACGTGCAGGCGCTCTGCGCGCGCGTCGGCGACTTCGAGAGCGCCGTGGTGGGCGATCCCGAAGGCCCGGCGCCGGCGGCGTGCCCCGGCGACACGCTCGTGATTGTCGGTCCCGAGGGCGGGCTGGAGCCGGGCGAGCTGGCCGCGCTCGAGGGCGCGGGGGCGGCGCGCGCCGCCGTGTCGCGCCACCGGCTGCGCGCGGAGACCGCCGCCGTGGGGCTGGTGGCCGCGCTGGCGCGCGCGGATTGACACGCCGGCGGCCGCGAAACTAGAATCGAACGGGGTGGAACCATGATCATCGAGAAGCTCAGCGAAGACATGAAAGCCGCGCTCAAGGCGGGCGACAAACCGCGCCTGGGCGTCGTGCGCATGCTGATCTCGGAGCTCAAGAACGCGCGCATCGCCGCCGGCGCGGAGCTGGACGAGGGCGCCGAGCAGAAGGTGCTCGCCTCCTACGCGAAGAAGCGCAAGGAGGCGATAGACGCGGCGCGTGACGGCGGACGCCAGGACATCGCCGAGCGGGAGAAGTTCGAGTACGACGTGACCATGTCGTACCTGCCGGAGCAACTCGACGACGAGGCGCTGCGCGCGCTGGCGCGCCAGCAAGTCGAGAAGCTGGGTGCGTCCGGGCCGCAGGCGTTCGGCGCGGTGATGAAGGCGGTGATGGCCGAGGTCGGCGGTCGCGCGGACGGGAAGGCCGTCTCGGCGGTCGTGCGCGAGCTTCTCTCCT
>JAOTVO010000333.1 GCA_029863355.1 Candidatus Krumholzibacteriia bacterium | reverse complement strand
CCCCGATGTTCGAGGATGTCGCGGCCTTGGAAGGGTTCGCCATCTTCCAGAACCTCCAGACGGACATCTGGTTCTATGCCGGCGGGTATCACGCGGGGGGCAATTCCGGGGCCGACGGGATCGGCTTCGGCTCGAGCGCCTCGCCACGGTCGCCCTCGCTGCTGCACGTCAACAACATCTACAACTACGGGCCGGAGGACTGGCTCATGACGGTGCTCAACCACGAGCTGGGGCACCGCTGGCTTTATCACTTCACCATCGACGAGGGCGGAAGCCCCTCGAACATCCTCAACCCGACCGGCTCCCATCCCGCCGGCTGGGTGCACACCCCGGCGATCCAGCCCGTGTACAAGCCACTGGACTACTCGGTCATGGGGGGCTCCAACTGGAATGACAACGGCGACGGAACGTTCAGCTCGCCGCTTCAGATCAATGGCGGCTCGAACGGATACACATGGCACGAGCTCTACCTGATGGGGCTCGCCGACCCGGCCGAGGTGACGGACTGGTGGTACATCCAGGACGCGATCCCCGCTCTTCCCAACGCCTACTGGGCGCCCAACGGGACCACCGTACTGGGTCAGCGAGTGCCGGTGAACCTGTCCCAGGTCATCGCGGAGGAGGGGCCCCGCTTTCCCGCCTATCCCGGCACCATCCAGGACTTCCTGACTCCGATTGTCATGGTCTCCCGCCCGGGCGCCTTCACCCAGGCCGAGATCGACACCATGGAGGACGTGTGCGGGATCTGGGAGACCCGCTTCGACACGGCCACAAGCGGCAGGGGGAGCCTCCGGTGCAACTTCCAGCCGCCGGAGGTGGACATCACGACGCCCGCGTCGGACGTGACCGTCTTCGCCGGCGACACGATTGGCTTTACGGGCGACGGAACGGACACGGACGGCGATGCGGTAGAGCTGAGGTGGAGTTTCTCGGGCGCGGCGCCCGACACGACGGGCGCCGGGCCACACCCGGTGACGTTCACGACGACGGGCGCGTACCCCGTTCGACTCGAGGGCGTCGACGAGACCGGGATGTTCGCCCTGACCGACGACACGGTCCAGGTCACGGTGGACTGCCCGACCACCCCGCCGTCCGATCCCGTCGAGGGCCTCATGCTGGCCAAGGAAGCGGGCGGGATCCGGTTCACCTGGACGGACCTGCCCGCGCCGCCGGGAGATTACGTGGTGCTGGGCGGCGATGGACCGCAGGAGCCGTTCTATCCGGAGGGCGAGGCGGCGAGCGGGTCATCCGGACTGCTGCTTCCCCCGCCGGCCGGCAACGTGTACTACCTCGTGGCCGCACGCAACACGGCCGGCTGTCTCGGGCCTTACTGAGTCTGCGCGGGTCCTGGCTCCGTCGCCCGGGGACCGCCTCACGGGTTGAGAGGTGCGCCTGAAACGGCGCGCGCGACGGTCGCACGCCCGTCCCTCGCGGTTCCCACGCGCGCAACGTACTGCCATCGCACCCTATTCGAGGGCTTCGCAGCCCGGCGCGCCGTTTCAGGCGCACCTCACACGGGTTGTGAAGGGCATCGTCGCGCCGTGCCATCCACAAGGACACGGATTCATCGCGCCGACGAGCAGGAAGCGTGCGGGGAACACGGCGCGCCCCATGGCGCGCACGATGGAGACCCATCCGTCCTCGAGCGGCTGCCGCAGCACCTCCAGCACGTGCCGCTGGAACTCCGGCAGCTCGTCGAGGAACAGGACGCCGTGGGTCGCGAGCGAGACCTCCCCGGGACGCGGCGGCACGCCGCCGCCCACGAGACCGGCCGGCGAGACGCTGTGGTGCGGCGCGCGGAACGGCCGCGCCGTGACGACCCCCGCCCCCGCGCCGAGCAGCCCCGCCGCGCTGTGGATGCGCGTGACCTCCAGGGACTCCTCGCGGCCGAGCGGCGGCAGGATGGTCGCCAGCCGGCGCGAGAGCAGCGTCTTCCCCGAGCCGGGCGGCCCTATCAACAAGAGGTTGTGCCCGCCGGCCGCGGCGACCTCCAGCGCGCGCCGCGCGGACGGCTGCCCCTTCACTTCGCAGAGGTCGACGGACGGGCGCGGGGCCGGCGCCCGCGGGGCCGGCCACGGGGCGAGCGCGCTCTCGTCGCCGCGCAGGGCGCGGAACGCGTCGGCGAGCGTTCGCACGGCCAGCACCTCGAGGCCCTTGACCTCCGCCGCCTCGCGCGCCGCCTCCGGAGGGACGACCACGCCGGCAAGCCCCGCGTCGTGCGCCGCGATCGCGGCCGACAGCGTCCCCGCCGCCGCGCGCAGCGTGCCGTCGAGCCCGACCTCCGCGTAGGCGAGCACGTGATCGAGCTTCTCCTGCAGCGCGGGCCAGGTCAGCGCGACGATGGCGAGGCACATCGGCAGGTCGAGACCGGTGCCCGTCTTCGGCAGGCCCGCGGGCGCGAGGTTGATGACGACCGCCTGCTCCCCCTGCGAGGTCCACAGGCGCTGCGCCTGCATGGCGACTCTCAGCCTCTCGCGCGCCTCGCGCACCTCGCTGCCGGCCTGCCCGATGATCGCCGCGCGCGGCAGGCCGGGAGCCCGCGCCGCCTGCACCTCCACGCGGGCCGCCTCGATGCCGTACAGCGCCGCGCCGAACGCGCGCCCGATGCGGACCGTCTTGTCTTGGGGGTGCACTCGAAGACGTTAGGGGGTTGCATCTGGTCTTGGCGCCAGCAACTCGCGAGCAACGTCCCACGGCCGGGACAGCTCGTCGGGCCGACCGTGTTTCAAGGAGATCGGCATTGCAGCTGTGCACGAGAGTCGACGCGCAGCGCAATCTTCAGCTTGCCCGTCCAACGCGAAGCTTGCGTGCCATGAAGGAGTAAGCCCTGAAATGCGACCGGATTCTTGGCGGAGGAAGGGCTTGGTGCCGTAGCTCCGGTCCGGCCCGAATGTTGAGAACGGGCTGGTGGGACCCCCCAGAATCTGCTCCGCTAGATTTGCAAACTCGAAGCCGATCCTGGTCCGGCACACGGT
>JAOTVO010000042.1 GCA_029863355.1 Candidatus Krumholzibacteriia bacterium | reverse complement strand
GGCGCGGTCTGGCCCGAGCTCCACTACCACGAGCCCGGGGACGGCAACCTCCGTGGATACTACGAGGGCGCCTTCGGCGCGAACAAGATGTGGGCGTTCAACGCCGAGGTGGGTACGCGCCTCTACCTCGTCGACCGGCTCTTGCGTCCGGTCCTGGGCAAGTTGGGATGGTACGCTTTCTACGACGTCGGCCGCGTGCTCGACGACACCAACCCCATCGGCTCCAGCGCGCGGGTGCAGGGGCTGGTCGACGCGGGCATCCTCGAGGCCACGCTGCAGGACGCGGGGATCGGCCTGCGCTCCCACCGGCCGCTTCCCTTCTGGGACCTGCGCATGCGCTTCGACATGCCGCTGTGGGTGAGTCACCCGGAGGTCAACGGCCAGTCGGAACAGACCCGCTTCCGCTACCTCTTCAGTCTGACGATAGCGTTCTGATCGACCGCCGCACGGGCGTCTTCAAGAAACGAAGTCCAGCACCGCCGCCGCCACCTCGTCCACCATCTCGTCGGTGAGCTCCGGATACATGGGCAGCGAGACGATCTCCGCGACCACCTTCTCGGCGACGGGACAGGCGCCACCGGTCATGCCCAGGTGGCGGTAGGCCTCCTGCATGTGCAGGGGGACGGGATAGTGGATGCCGCTCGCGATGCCCTTCTCGCGCAGGGCCGCGCCCAGGCCGTCCCGGTCGCCGACGCGGACGACGTAGAGGTGGTAGACGTGGCGGCGCCCCGGGGCGCACGCGACGGGTCGTGCCGGCGTTCCGGCGAAGTGCCGGTCGTAGCGCGCCGCCCGGCTGCGGCGACGCTCCGTCCACTGCTCCAGGTGGGCGAGCTTGACGTCGAGCACGGCCGCTTGCACGCCGTCGAGGCGGTAATTCCAGCCTTCGGCGAAGTGGTGGTACTTCTGGCGGCTGCCGTGGTCGGCGAGCGCGCGCATCAGTGTGGCGAGCGCCTCGTCGTCGGTGACCACCATGCCCGCGTCGCCGTACGCCCCCAGGTTCTTTCCGGGATAGAAGCTGTAGGCGGTGGCATCGCCGAGGATCTTGCGGCGATCGCCGTCGATGGCGGCGCCGTGGGCTTGGGCCGCGTCGGCGACGATCTTGAGCGCGTGGCGCGAGGCGATGGTGCGGATCGCGTCCATGTCGGCGGGCTGCCCGTACAGGTGAACAGGAATGACCGCCTTGGTGCGCGGCGTGATCGCCGCTTCCACGGCGGCGGGGTCGATGAGCTGCGTGTCCTCCTCCACGTCGACGAGGACCACACGAGCGCCGGCGTGCGTGATCGCCTCCGCCGTAGCGATGAAGGTATTGCACGCCGTGATCACCTCGTCTCCGGGACCGACGCCCAGGCCGACCAGCGCGAGGTGGAGGGCGGAGGTGCCGCTACTGGCGCCCACCGCGTGACTCGCCCCGCAGTAGTCGGCGAAGTTGCTCTCGAAGCGGCGCACGGCGTCGCCGCCGACGAACTGGCAGCTCTCCACGACGCCGGCGATGGCGGCGTCGATGTCGGGCTTGATGCTGGCGTACTGGGCCTTGAGGTCGACGAAGGGAACGGGCATGGGAATCACTCGGCATGGAGAGAAAGGGTGGGTAACGACGAGTACCTACTCGAAGCGGGAGGATCTCCCGGCGCCGGCGCCGCGGGATCCGCGCTCGCTCGAGCATTCATGATAGCACGAAGGCGAACGCGGTAGCAACGGACGTTTGACACCTCGCCAGTCGCGGCGTAGAATCACGCTCGCCCATGACCCCTGACCGCCGCACCTTGCTGGCGCTTTTCGCCATCGCGTTCGGCTTGCGTCTGCTCTACGCCGCCGTGGTAGGCACCTCTCCGGACATCAACCCCAACCCGTCCTCCTTCGACTACCGCGTCGCGCAGCGCATCCACGACAACCTCGCCTGGATCGGTCAGCCGTTCACCCCGAGCGCCCCGGGCTATCCGCTAGCGCTCGCCTTGGTGTTCCGGGTGCTCGGGGTGGGTTTGTGGCGGGCGCTCATCTTCAACGCCGCCGTCGGGGCCGCCATGACTTTCTTCATGTACCGCATCGGCGAGCAGCGGCTCGGTCGCAACGTCGGCCTCTTCTCCGCGCTGTGGCTGGGCCTCTACGTCCATCACATGCACCTGGCCAGTATCGTCATCCGCGACACGCTGGTCGCGGGCTTGTTCCTGTGGTTCGTGTTCATCGTGGCCAGGCCGTTCCACCGGATGCGCAACGCGGTCTGGGCGGGGGTCCTGTACGCGGCGCTGACGTTCGTGGAGCCGATGCTCCTCCTGCTGCTTCCGATCGTCGTCGTTTTTCTGGCCCTATACGCGACGGGTCACCGCATTCTCAGCCTGCAGTACGCGTTCCTGTTCGTCTCCACGGTCTTCATCCTCAACGTGCCGTGGACGATCCGCAACTACGCCGTCTACGGCGAGCCCGTCGTGATCGCCCTGGAGTGGTCGCGTTACCTGCCCGGCGCAGTCCGGCCCGACGCCGCGTTCGCCCCCGACGCCAGGCGCGCCGATCGTCGCGGGGCCGGCCTGTGGCACAACGCGCGCGAGTTCTGGCGCGTCGTGCGGTCGAGCGACTCTCCGGGCGACCCCGCCCGCGGCGTGGGGCCGGAGCCAGCCTGGTCGCTGCGGCACAACGCAATAAGCCTGGTCAACTACGGGCTCCTGCTTCCCTTCGCCATCGCGGGGGCGGTGATCGCCGTGCGTCGCCGGCGGGGCGTGGCGGCAGTGCTCGTGGGCTTCGTCGTGTCGTACTTCGCGCTGCGGCTGTTCGTGGGCGGCGGCGAACGCGCACGCCTGCCCGCCGAACCGCTCATCATTCTGCTCGCCTTCTACGGTCTTATGGAGGCGTGGGCGTGGAGGCGGCGCGGTGTGGAGAGCTCGTCCGCCGAGCCGTGATCGAGGACTAGAGGGAGAAGTCGGCGCGGAGATCCCGGCCCGTCATCTCGGGCGGCACCTGGATACCCAGATAGTGCAGCATCGTCGGCGCGATCTCCTTGAGCGCGCCGTCTTCGATCAGGCTGCCGCGGTAGTCGGGATCGACGAGGATGCAGGGCACGGGGTTGGTCGTATGCGCGGTGTGGGGGCCGCCGTTGACATAGTCGAACATCTCCTCCGCGTTCCCATGGTCGGCCGTCACGATGGCCACCTGTCGCTCCAGGTCGAAGGCGCGCACGATCTTCCCCACGCAGTCGTCGACGGTCTCGCACGCCCTGACGGCCGCCTCGAGGACGCCCGTGTGCCCCACCATGTCCGGGTTGGCGAAATTGCAGACGACGTAGTCGGGCCCGCCGGCGGCGAGCTCGCCCAAGAGGCCGTCGCGCACTGCGTGCGCGCTCATCTCGGGCTGCAGGTCGTAGGTGGCGACCTTGGGGGATGGAACGAGGATGCGCTTCTCTCCCGGGCGCTCGGTCTCCTCGCCCCCGTTGAAGAAGTACGTGACGTGCGCGTACTTCTCCGTCTCGGCGATGCGCAGGCTCGTCAATCCCGCGTCCGCGGCCACGTCGGCCAGGATGTGGCGGCGTGATTCCGGCGGGAAGGCGACGGGCAGGCGCAGCGCTTCCTCGTAGCGCGTCATACACGTATAGTGCACGCGCGGTCGCGCCTGCCGCGCGAAGCCGGAGAAATCGTCGTCGGTGAAGGCGTGTGCGATCTGGCGGGCGCGGTCGGCGCGGAAGTTGTAGAAGACGATCGTGTCGCCGTCGACAACGCGCGCCACGGCGTTGTCCCCCTCCTCTGTGATGACGACGGGCTCGACGAACTCGTCGGTGACGCCGCGCGCGTACGATGCTTCCACCGCGGCGCGCGCGTCGGGCGCGCGCGCGCCCTCGCCGCGGGTGAGCAGATCGTACGCCCGGGCCGTCCGCTCCCAACGCCGGTCGCGATCCATGGCGTAGTAGCGACCGACGACGGTAGCCACGCGCCCCACGCCCAGCGCGCGCATCTCGTCCGCGAGCGCGGCCAGGTATTTCACGCCGTTGTGCGGGGGCGTATCGCGCCCGTCCAGAATGGCGTGCACGAACACCCGCTGGAGCCCGCGGTCTCGGGCCATGCGCAGCAGGGCGTGCAGGTGGCTCTGGTGGCTGTGTACGCCGCCGTCGGAGAGGAGACCGATCAGGTGCAGCGCGCCCGGGCGCGCCGTTTCCAGCGCGCCGGAGAGCGTCTCGTTGGCGAAGAAGGAGCCGTCGGCGATGGCCCGGTCGATGCGCACGATGTCCTGGTAGACCACACGTCCCGCGCCGAGGTTGAGGTGCCCGACCTCGCTGTTGCCCATCTGCCCCTCGGGCAGCCCCACGTAGGGACCGGATCCGTTGATCAACGTGTGAGGATAGCGCTCCCAGAGGGCGTCGACGTTGGGGGTGCGCGCGATCCGTACCGCGTTGCCGTCGGTATCCTCGCGCCAGCCCCAACCGTCCATGATGATCAGGATGGCCTGCTTGCGCTTCATTGCGCTCCCCGCGCCCGCTCGAGCCGTCGCAGGTTCTCCGTCGCGGCCGCACTCTGCGGATCCAGCTCGAGCGCGCGCCGGAACGCGGCCTCGGCCAGATCGAACTGGCGGTTCATGGCGTACGCTCCGCCGAGCGTGACGTGGCCGTTGACGTACCCCGGCTCCATCGCGACGGCGCGGCGGCACACCTCGATGGCCTTGCTCAGCTGGCCCCTCTCGATGTGCATGACGGCGAGGTTGTTCATCGCGAAGTAGTCCCGGGGGTTCAGCTCGAGGGCCTTGAGTATCGCCGCCTCGGCCTCGTCGTAGCGTTTGAGTTTCCCATAGCACACGCCCATGTTGTTGTACGCGGCGGGGAAATCGGGCCGCAGCGCGATGGCCCGGCGATACTCCTCGATGGCCTTGAGGTACTCGCCGCGCTCCTTGTAGCGCTGGCCGAGGTTGTTGTGGGCGTCGGCGTTGTCGGGGGTGAGGTAGCCCAGCGCCTCCAGTTTCTTCATCGTCGCCTCCGAGGCGGCCGCGGATCCGGCAACCGCCGTCTCTTCGCGCTCGCGATCGAGCGTGGCGACGACGTTGGGATTGAGCGCCGCGCGCAGCTCGGACTCGAAGGCCAGCTCCAGCACCTTGCCGGGCATGTCGGCCGCGCGGGGGAGGCCTTGCAGCGCCAGCACCGTGGGGGCGACGTCGAGTATGGACGCGCCGTGGATCTTCGCGCCGCGCCGGATTCCATGGCCGTACAGGGCCACGATGCCGCTCTTGCGATGCCACTGGGCCGCGTTGCCCGCCCAGATCTCGGGGCGGTTGCGAAGGCGCGACGTCCCCGACTTGAATCCGTGGTCCGAGATCACCATCAGCACGGTCCCGTCCTCCATGCGGTCCATGATCTCGCCCAGGATCTCGTCCTGGATCTCGTAGGCCGCGGCGACGGCGCGCCCGAAGCGCTCGTACTCGGCCTCATCGACGTCGGGCATGCGTGGCGGCGCGTGCAGCATGAACAGGTGGCTCACCGCGTCTACCCATTCGAAGTACACGGCGAGCAAGTCGGGCCGGTCCCTCTCCAGCAGATGCAGGGCGATGTCTCGGTAAGTGAGGGTCGACGCATGGAGCAACGCGAGGTTGTGGACCGGATCGCGAGGGTCGAGCTCGCGGTCGCGGTACGCCGCGAACTCGTTCCGGTCCACGGCGACGAGCCGGCGGATCATGTCATAGGTAACGTCGGTTATGCGCACGACGAGCGACGCGATCTCCTCCGCGCGCTCGCCCGGGTACACACTGGCCCGCGCGCCGGCGGTGTCGCCGGGTGCGTAAGCGAGGTACCCCACTTTGTCGGTCGCCATCACCCCGTTGATCGCTTCCGGCGGGTCCGTGGCCAGCCACCCGACGACGGAGACGCTGCGCCCGTAGTCGCCCGCCATGTTCCAGAACGCATCGACCTTACGGTAGATACGCGTGATCGGGACCTTGGCGCCGCTTTCGGGGTCGACGACGGTGAAGTTCAATATGCCGTGCGCTTCCGGGTACTTGCCGGTGGCCATCGTCGTCCACAGCAGCGGCGAGAGCATGGGCTCCATCGATTCCAGCGGCCCGGTCGCCCCTTGCTCGACGAGGCGCCGGAAATTGGGGAGCTTCCCCTGGGCGATCATGGGTTCGATGTTGAGCCAATCGCCCCCGTCGACGCCGACGACGATCAGCCGCCGCAACGGTCGCGGCGCCACTCCGACCTCCCCGGGCAGGCCGGACGGTGCAACTCCGCCCCACTGCGCCAGCCTCGCCCCGCGCACGGTGACGCCGAGCGGCGAGAGCTCCTCGCGCACCACGTCCGCCACCCGCGCCCGGTAGCCCTCCGGGCTGCCCGAGCGCGATGTAACCGCCCCCTCCATCTCCGCGGCCGCAGTTACCAGCCGATCGAATGCAGGGGCGAAGTTCTCGGTGAAGCGCTGATAGAGCGGGACGCACGCGCCGGGTGCTATCGTGATGTCGAAGGCAAAGACCACCGCGATCGCTTCGCCCTCCTGCGTGAGCACTTCCAGCACGCCGTCGGAAGGGACGCGATAGGCCCGTTCGCCCATCGGATAGAGGATGAAGGCAGCGCGCCCGGGAGGAACGAAGCGCAGGCCCTCGCCGTAGACGCGCAACTCGCCGTCGCGGCCCACGCGGAGCCCCTCGTGTCCGGCGGGCACGCGCTCGACGACGAGCGTCAGCGTGAGCGCGGCGAGCGCTCCCGCGACGACGACAAAGATGACGACGGCTCTCTTCATCGCGAGTGACTGCGGACGGCTCCTCTGCGTCCGGTGGATGGCCGATGGCGGAGACGGATCGAGCCTACGCCCCCGCGTGCGCAGCGTCAAGCGCCCCATCCCTTTGCGGTGGCGGTGTTCTCGGGGCGTCGCTTATAATGCGCGCATGACCAGCACCCCACGACCGCTCCCGCCTCCCCGCGTCGTCGTGATCGTGCTCACTTGGAACGGCAGGGATCTCACGCTCGAGTGTCTGGAGTCGCTGCGGTCGGTACGCGCCGCGGGTGTCGAGGTGGTCGTTGTCGACAACGCGTCGAGCGACGGCACGGCGGCGGCAGTACGCGAGCGACACGGCGATGGCGTGACGCTCATCGAGAACGGCGCCAACCTCGGCTTCTCGGCGGGCAACAACGTCGGCATCGCTTATGCGCTGAGGCGCGGGGCGCGCTTCATGCTGCTCCTCAACAACGACACCGCCGTCGACCCCGACTTCATCGACGAGCTGCTTCGTCCCCTGGAGCGCGACCCTCGCGTCGGGATCACCGGCCCCAAGATCTACTATTATACTCCCCGCGACCGGATCTGGTTCGCCGGCGGCGAGGTGCGCATGGCCCGCGGTCTGGCGCGCCACGTCGGCATTCGGGAAACCGACCGCGGCCAGTACGACGCGCCCCGCGAGGTCGACTACGTGACGGGCTGCGCCCTCATGGCACGCCGCGAGGTGTACGAGGAGATCGGGCTGCTGGACCCGTCGTACGCGGCCTACTTCGAGGACACGGATCTGTGCATGCGCGCACGCCGCGCCGGCTACGGCCTGCTCTACGTGCCCACGGCCAAGGTGTGGCACAAGATCTCGGCGAGCACGGGCGGGCAGCTGGGCCGTCGCAAGATCGCGCGTAGGCTGCGCAGCGGCGCGCGCTTTTTCTGGCGCTACGCGCGCCCCTACCACTGGTTGACGATTCCGCTGTTCTTCGTCGCGGACGGGCTGCGCGTCGCCGCCATGGTTGCTACGGGGCGTATCCGGGACGCCACCAACGAGTGAGGGGGACCGTGAAGATCGCAATCTTCGGGATCGAGGGACAACTGGGACGCGACCTGGCCGCCGCCCTGGCCGGGCACGAGGTGATCGCGGCAACGCACGCGCGCGCCGACGTGACCGACGCCGCCGCGGTGACCGCGGTCGTCGACGAGGCGCGCCCGCAGTGGGTGGTCAACGCGGCGGCCATGACGCACGTGGACCGCTGCGAGGACGAGGCGCGCGCCGCCTTTGCGGTGAACGCCGCGGGCGCGGGCAACGTCGCGCGCGCCTGCGCGGCCGCCGGGGCCAGGCTGGTGCACGTGAGCACCGACTACGTGTTCGACGGAGCCAAGGGGGCGCCCTACGTCGAGGGCGACGCGCCGGGTCCGCTCAACGTCTACGGGGCCAGCAAGCTCGCCGGGGAGCACCTCGTGCGCGCGCAGTGCGCCGCGCACGCCATCGTGCGCACCAGCGGCCTCTACGGCCTGCATCCGTGCCGGGGCAAAGGGGCCAACTTCGTCGAGACGATGCTCGCCTTGGCGCTCGCGCGCGACCGGGTGCGCGTGGTGTGCGACGAGAGGCTCTCGCCCACCTTCGCCGAGGATCTCGCCGCCGTCGTGCGCGGCCTGATAGAAGACCCCCTTCCACCGGGCACGTATCACGTCGTCAACGAAGGCGGCTGCGCGTGGGACGAGTTTGCGCGCGAGATCTTCCGGGTGGCGGGCAAGGCGGTCGAGGTGGAGCCGATCCCCGCGGCTGAGTGGGGCGCCGCCGCGCGGCGGCCGGCTGACTCGACGCTCGAGAACCGAGCGCTCTACGCGGCGGGGCGCGAAGCCACTCCCCCGTGGCGCGACGCGCTGCGGCGCTACGTGGAGCGGCGGTGAGAGAGCAGGCGCTAGAAAATCAGCCGGCAGAGCCCGGCCACGGCCGCCACACACAGAAACACCGGCAAGAGCACCACGCCCAGCACGACCGGAAACACGCCGCCGAGGACCAGGCCGAGGACCAGGAGGAGCGGCATCACGACCAGCAGGCCGATCAGCCCCTTGGCCAGTCCCAGCGCCAGCTTGAAGGGCAGGAGCAGCAGCGAGACGAGCAGGTGCAGCACGCCGCCCAAGAGGAGCAGGGCCAGGAAACCGACCCCGAGTAACGCGAACAGTTCGAACATGCGAACCCCCTCCGTGCGCTTACAGATACTACGACGGTAAACCGGGGTGGTTACACGGCACGGTCGAGCATATTCGATCGCCCGCGTGCCCGCAAGGCCGCCCCACGAAGAGGAGGAGCCGTGAAGCGACTCGCCATTCTGCTCGCCTTGATCGCCGCCCTGGGCGGTGGCGTTCCCGTCCGCGCCGGGGAGGGCGGCCTCGAGCCCGACCCGCTGCGCTACGTCGCGCCGAGCAGGCCGTTCAAGACGCTCCACACGCGCCTGGAGCTCGACCTCGACCTCGAAGGGCGGACCATCGCCGGGGCGGTCACCCACCGGATGCGCGCCCTGCGCACCCTGGACGAGATCCGCCTGAACTGCGTGGGGCTCACGGTGGAATCCTGCGCCGTCGACGGCGCCGCGGTCGAGTTCGACTACCCCGTCCCCGGGGGGCGCTCGACGTCGTGGATCGGGTCCGCCCCCGTCGCGGAGGCCGACGACGAGCTGGTCCTGCGCGCGCCGTCACCCCTCGCGCGGGGCTCCGAGTTCGAGGTGACCGTGAGCTACCGGGGCGCGCCGCGCCAGGGTCTCTACTTCATTCCGTTGGAAAAGGGGCTGCCGAGCCAGCGCCTGGAGGTGTGGTCGCAGGGGGAGGGCGAGAACAACCGCCACTGGATTCCCTGCCACGACTATCCCGACGACAAGGCGACCTTCGAAGGCATCTTCCGAGTGAAGAGGGGCAACTACGTCCTCTCCAACGGGGTGCTCGTCTCGCGCACCGACGAGGGCGACTGGACGCGTTTCCACTGGCGTCTGGACCAGCCGCAGGTGAGCTACCTCATCATGGTCGCCGCCGGCGCCTACGACGTGCTGGAGGAGGATGCCGGCGGGGTGCCGCTGCTGTACGTGGTGCCTCCGGGCACCGATCCCGAGACGGTGCGCCGGGCCTACGGCCCTACGCGCGACATGATGGCGTTCTTCAACCGGACCATCGGCATCGACTATCCCTTCGGCAAATACGCGCAGGTGGTGGTGCAGAACTTCATCTACGGGGGGATGGAGAACAGCTCCGCCACCGTAATGAACACGCGCACGCTCTATGACGAGCGCGCCGAGCTCACCCGCAACGAGCACGGCCTCGTCGCCCACGAGCTCGCGCACCAGTGGTGGGGCGACATGGTGACCTGCCGCGAGTGGAGCCACATGTGGCTCAACGAGGGCTTCGCCACCTACTACCAGAGCCTCTACCGCGAGTACAGCGAGGGCGACGACGCCTTCCGCTACGAGATGCGCGCCCGGCACGACGCCGTCGTCGCCAACGACGAGAAGGAGGCGAGGCCCGTGGCCGTCGACTTCTTCAACCGCAAGGATGCGCGCAACAACGCCAACATCTACATAAAGGGGGCGAGCTTCCTGCACACGCTGCGCTTCCTCCTCGGCGACGAGCTCTACCACGAGGTGATCCGTCACTACGGCCGCGCGCGCATGCACGACACCGCCGAAACGGCCGACCTGGCGCGGGCCGTCAGAGACGTGACCGGCGAGAACCTCGACTGGCTCTTCGAGCAATGGATCTATCTGGCCGGTCACCCGGAGTTCGCGGTGTCGTCGTCGTGGGACCAGGGGGCGGGCATGATGCGCCTGTCGGTGCGGCAGACGCAGGAAACCGGCGGCCTGGTGCCCGTCTTTCGCGTGCCTCTCGACGTCGAGGTGACATGCGACGAGCGCGTGGATGTGCACCGGATCGTCTGCGACCGAGAGGCGCAGGACTTCTACTTCGCCGCGCCCTCGCGGCCGCGCATGGTGATCTTCGACAAGGGCGACTGGAACCTCAAGTCGCTCGACTTCCCCAAGCCGGTCGCCGACCTGCTCTACCAGCTGGAGCACGGCGACTACATCGCGCGCGTGCGCGCCGCCGAGGCCCTGGGCGGGAAAGGCGCGGATGCGCGCGCGGTGCCGGCGTTGCGCACCACCCTGCTCGCCGGCGGCCACTGGGGGCTGCGCCGTGAAGCGGCACTCGCCCTCGCCCGCGCCGGGGGCCCCGCCGCCCGAGACGCGCTGCTAGCCGGGATGGTGGTGGAAGACGCCCGCGTACGGCTCGCGTGCGCGAAGGCGCTGGGTGATTTCAACGAGGACGAGGCGGCCGCGGAGGGGTTGCGAGAGGCGCTGCGCCGCGACCCCGCCTACGGCGTACAGGAGGCGGCCGTGGCCAGTCTGGTGTCGATGCGAGCGGACGGGGCGGCGAAGGCGTGCGAGGACGCGATGGGACTGGAATCGCATGGCAACGTCGTGCGCAACGCCGGCATGGCCGGTCTGGCCGAACTCGGCGAGACGCGCGCGCTATCGCTCATCCAGCGCTACTGCCGATCGGGAAACGCGCGCACGCAGCGGCACGCGGCCATGGCCGCGTACGCCCGCCTGGCCAAGCAGCTCCGGAGCGAGGGCGAGCGCGAGCGCGCCGCCGACTTTCTCGCAGCCCAGCTGGATGACTGGCACGTCAAGACGCGCCTGGCCGCCGTGGGAGCGCTCGAGTCGCTGGGCGAAAAGGCAGGGGTGGCACCGCTGCGCCGTGCGGCGAGCAGTGACCCGCTGGAGCAGGTGCGCGGAGCCGCGCGGCGCGCCGCCGATCGCCTCGAATCGCTCGGCTCGGAGAAGACCGACGTCGAGGCGGCCAAGGCGCGCATCCGCCGGCTCGAGGACCGCGTCGACGAGCTCGGCGACGAGGTCGAGGCGCTCCGCCGTGCGGGCGGGGTCGAGCGCCCCTAGGCCGCGCGCTCCGGTTTGCGCGCGCGCACGAAGGCGCTCATGAAGCGGCCGTCCGCGGCCTCGACGGCGCGCGCGAGTTCGGGATCGCCGCCGGCCAGCACGCGCAGGTCGGCAGCGTGGTAGATACGCGTCGGCTCGACCTCGATGTCCACGAAGCCCGCCTCCGCCAGGTGCGCTCTATACGCGTCTTCGGTCAGCGCCCCCCCGATACAGCCGAGCACCATGGCGGCGTTGCGCGCCACCGCTTCTGGCACGGGCCCGCGCGCCACGATGTCGGAGACGGCCAGGCGACCGTGCGGGCGCAGCACGCGGTACGCCTCGCTCAGCACGCGCGGCTTGTTCGACGAGAGGTTGATCACGCAGTTGGAGATCACCACGTCGACGGCGCTTTCGGGCAGGGGAATCTCCTCGATGTGGCCCTTGAGAAACTCCACGTTGGCCACGCCCGCGCGGCGCTGGTTCTCGCACGCCAGCGCGAGCATCTCGTCGGTCATGTCGAGCCCGTAGGCCTTGCCCGTGGGGCCCACGCGGCGCGCGCTCAGGAGCACGTCGAGCCCGCCACCGGAGCCGAGGTCGAGGACGACCTCGCCCGGATGCAGCTCGGCGAGGGCCGTGGGGTTGCCGCAGCCCAGCGAGGCGGAGAGCGCGGACGGGGGCAGGTCGGCGACTTCGCCCTTGCCGTAGAGGTCGTCGGTCACGGGATTCGCCTCGCCGCATCCACATCCACACTCGCGGTCGCTCTTCCGGGCGGCCCGCGCGTAGTGATCGCGCACGGCTTCGGTGTGCCGCGCGTCGAAGGGCGCGATCGCGCGCCGCATCGCGACGGCGCTTTCCGGGCACGCCTCGGCTGCCTCGCGCGAGGCGGCCACGGGCGCGGGCAGATCCGCGCGCGCAATGCGCTCGAAGCCGTGCCGCTCGAAGAAACTCGGCGCCGTCTCCGTGAGGAGGTAGAGCGCGCGGAGTCCCCGCGCCCGCGCCCACGCCAGGCGGTCCTCGACGATCGCGCGTCCCAGGCCCGTGCCCCGGTGACCCTCGTCGACGACGACCGAGCGGAGGAGCCCGTCCTCGCCGTGGATCTCCACGCCTCCGGCTCCGACGATGTCGCCGGCCGCTTCGGCGACCGTGTAGCCGTTCGTGAACTGGTCGCGCAGCCCGAGCGCCGGCAGCCCGACCCGGCCCAGCAGGCGCTCCACGGCCCCGGCGTCACCGCCGGCGGCGGCGCGCAGAACGGCCCTCGTTTCCATGCTTCGTGCGGTCATATCGAACCTCCAAATAGTTGGTAGCACCAAATTAATATGCGATCGACTTCTACCGCCGGGGTCCGTTGGCCGGGCGGGCGCCCGGTCCCCCGCCGACCCTCGAGAAGCGCTCGCGCGCGGCGCGCGCCAGCCTCGCCACGAGCCGCGTGGTGGCCTGGCGCACGTCCGGATCGATATCCGCGATCAGGCGTTCCTCTTCCTCGATCAGGTCGCGCTCGATCGCCCCGTGCAACGCGCGGCCCTCCGGCGTGACGGCGAGGCGGACGGCACGACCGTCCTCTGGATCGCGCTCGCGGCGGCAGTAGCCCTTGCGCACCAGGCTG
>JAOTVO010000061.1 GCA_029863355.1 Candidatus Krumholzibacteriia bacterium | reverse complement strand
AGACCGAGGCCTTTCTGCTCTACCCGTCCTCCTGGAAGTTTCCCGCCGCGGAGGTGCGCCGCTCCGCCGACCTCTACGACGTGCTCTGGGGGTGGCGGTCGGCGCTGCAGGATGTCGCGGCTCCCTAGGGTTTGCGGTGGACACCCGTCCGCGCCGGGTGTTAAGGGTTAAGCGTCCGGGCGCGCCCGTTGGGAGCGGGTAAACATGGCCTCGAAAGGGGCGAAATCAAGCGCCGAGAGTCTCGAGCACACTAGCGTCGGGTTGCGCCGCCGCGTGGAGTCGCTGGAGCGCGGGCTGGCCAAGGCGCTCCGCGCCGAGCGGCAGCTGCGCGAGGTGCTCGAGCACGCGCCCATCATCATCTGGGCCATCGATCGCGACGGCATCTTCACGTTGTCCGAGGGGCGCGGGCTGGCCGCCCTGGGTCTCGAACCGGCACAGGTGGTGGGCCAGTCCGCCTTCGACGTCTATGCCGGCAACGACGAGATCGTCCGCTCGCTGCGCCGCTGCCTGGCCGGCGAGACGTTCACCGCGGCGGTACAGGTGGGCGACCTCCATTTCGACACCCGCTACACGCCGATCCGCAATGAAGCCGGCGAAGTGACCGGCCTGACCGGCGTGGCAACGGACATCACCGGCCGCGTCCGCTCCGAAGAAGCCGCGGCCGATCTGAGCCGGCAGCTCTTCCACGCCCAGAAGATCGAGACGATCGGAACGCTGGCCGGCGGCATCGCGCACGATTTCAACAACATCCTAGCGCCGATCATCGGCTACACGGAGATGGTGCTCGATGGCTTGCCCGCGGGCGATCCGCAGCGGGAGGACCTCGAGCAGGTGTTCAAGGCGGCGCGTCGCGCCAAGGATCTCGTGGAGCAGATCCTCGTGTTCGGTCGGCGCGGGGACCAGCAGCAGCGCCCGGTGCTGGCGAACCTGGTGGTGCGCGAGGCGGCGACCCTCCTGCGCTCGATGCTGCCCACCACCATCGAGATGTCGATCAGCATCGACCCGGACGCGGGCACGATCCTGGCCGACGCGAGCCAGATCCATCAGGTGGTGATGAACCTCTGCACCAACGCCGCGCACGCGATGCTACCCGAGGGCGGCATGCTGCGCGTCACGCTGGCGCGCGAGGAGGTCGAAGAGCCGCTCGCAGGGGCGCGCGCCCGTCTCGAGCCCGGCCCCCATGTGGTACTCACCGTGCAGGACGCCGGCCGCGGCATGGACGAGGCCACGCTCACCCGCATCTTCGAGCCGTTCTTCACCACCAAGCCGCCCGGCGAGGGGACCGGCCTGGGCCTTTCGGTGGTGCACGGCATTGTCACCAGCCACGGAGGAGAGATTTTCGTGGAGAGCACGCCGGGCGAGGGCTCGTCTTTCCGCGTCTATCTCCCCGCGGCCAGCGACGACGCGGAGGAACCGCGCGACGACGAAGCGTACGCCCAAGGCCACGGCGAGCACGTGCTGCTCGTGGACGACGAGCCGGACATCGTGTCCATGACCACGCGCCTGCTCGAGCATTTGGGCTACCGCGTGACCGCGCATACGGGCGGGCCCGAAGCCCTGCACGCGTTTCGCGGGTCGCCCGACGCTTTCGACATCGTCGTCACCGACCAGATCATGCCACGGCTGACGGGCCTCGAGCTGGCCGCGGAACTGGTCCTGATCCGGCCCGACCTGCCCGTCGTCCTCACCACCGGTTTCGGCGACGGCATTCCGCCGGGCACGGCGCCGGGCCGCTTCGTCCGCGACGTCGTCTACAAGCCGGTCACGGGGCGCACGCTCGCGCGCAAGATCCGCTCCGCCCTCGACAAACCCAGGCGAAAAGGGAATTGAGCACTCCCACCGCTGCCCGAGCCGCCGACCCCTGTTAACGCCCGCCTTGATATTCGCGCCGGCGTCGCTTGCCCTCGGCGGGGGGCTGGACTAGAATCCCGGTGCGGGAAAGGCGCAAATAGAATAGACGGGGGAATCTATTCTATTTGCCCTCCGGTGTTATGGACGCGCACATCCGCCTCAAGAGTGACGTTAGCGTCATCGGCTCGGCGGCCGACTTTGCCTACAAGTGGGCCCTGAACGCCGGTTTGGACACGCGGGACGCGGCACGCCTATCGCTGGCCGTCGACGAAGTCGTCACCAACGTGGTGCGCGCCTCCGGCGAGGGCGACGACACGTTCGAGATGGAGTTCCGCAGGGACGTGTCCCAGATCGAGGTGATCGTCCGCGAGTTCGGCGAGCCCTTCGACCCGGACCGACACCGCTACGACTCCGCACGGGCCCTGGCCGAGGGCCGCTTCGTGGGAGCGGGCATGCACCTGGTCGAGCACTTCGCCGACGAGTTCGTCTTTATCAACAAGGGCCACGCGGGCAAGGAATTCCGCATCATCAAGAACATCGACGCCACGCGCATCGCCGTCATCCGTACGCAGTTTCCGCCCGCGCCCGGCCAGGCGGCCGTGCCGGCCAGTACGCTCCCGACGGAGGACTACGTCTTCGCCGAGGCCGTGCCCGAGGACGCGGAGGACATCGCCAAGCTGATCTTCCACACCTACGGATATACGTACGCCAAGGAAGAGGTGTACTTCCCCAAGCGAGTGGAGGAGGCGCTGCGGGAGCGCAAGCGGCTCGCCGTGGTCGTGCGGACGCCGCGCGGCGACGCCGTCGCCTACTTTGCGATGCTGCGCGCCCTAGACTCCTGCATCGGCGAGGTCGGCGAGGCGGTCGTGCTCCCCGCCCATCGCCGGCGCGGTCTGATGACGCACATGCTCGAGCAACTCATCGGGATCGCGCGGCGGGAGGGTATGCGCGGTCTCTACGGCGAGGCGGTCACCGTGCACGACATCAGCCAGCGGGTCAACGCCAAGTTCGGCTTTCATACCACGGCGCTGCTCCTCGCGGACTTTCCGTCCACGCGCTACCGCGATCTCGTCGAAGACTTCCCGCAGGATATTTCAGTTGCCATCGACTTCCTCTTCCTCGATCCGCCGCGCTCGCGCCAGGTCTACCTGCCCGAGAAGTACCGGCGCATCCTCGGGAAGATCTACGCCCAGCACGGCATCACCGTGGTACAAGCAACCGACGAGGGGGCGCCGCTCCCCGAGGGCTCCCAAATCGACGTGCGCATCGACTACACGTACCGCTCCGCCGTGCTGGTGGTGAGCGAGGTCGGCGAGGACCTCTCCGCCGTCGTGACGCAGACGGTGAGCAGCCTGTTCGAAGAAAACGTCCCCGTGGTGTACGTCGACTTGCCCCTTTTCCGTCCCGGTGCGGAGGAAGCGGTGCAACAGCTCGAAGGGCACGGCTTCCTCTTGGCGGGGCTGATGCCCGTCTTCCACGCCGACCAGGATTATCTGCGCCTGCAGCAAACGCTGTCGCCCATAGACATGGAGCTCGTCGTGGCCTGGTCGCCGGTCGCGCGCGAGATCAAGAAACGCGTAGAGAGCGAGATGCGGTGGAATACGAAAAGGCAGAAGACCGGCTGAAGGTCGCGCTGCAGCGCGATTTCAACCTGTTCACGGCCGAGCGCATCGAGGCGCTGGCCGAGGACTGTACCCACGTGCGCATCGATATGGGCGCGTCCAAGATCGTCGACAGCGAGGCCGTGCGCGCGCTCTACCGCCTGGTCGGGGCGGGCAAGGCGGTGCACCTGGTCGATCCGCCGCCTATCTTTTTCGAAGTCTTGCAGGTGCTGGGCCTCGACGATTACTTCGCCCGGCACCTGACCGTGCGCGAGCGCGCGCAACCCGAACAAGGAGCGTCCCGGGATGTCTGATCCATACCGCGAGCTGGTGGCGCTCGACACGAGCGTGCCCGTCTGGGAGAAGTTCTTCGTCGTCCACAACCTGGTCGTGGTGGGTACCCGGCAGGCGGGCGGCGACTACGACCTGGCGCCCAAGCACATGGCCATCCCCATCGGGTGGCAGAACTACTTCGGTTTCGTGTGTACGCCGCGGCACCGCACGTACCTGAACATCCGGCAGCAGAAAGAGTTCGCCGTGAGCTACCCGCGGCCGTCGCAAGTGGTGGAGACGAGCCTAACCGCGTCGCCGCGCTGCGAGGACGATTCCAAACCGAACCTGCAGTCAGTGCCGACGTTCATGGCCAGCCGGGTGGACGCTCCTTTTCTCGAGGACGGCTATCTGTTTTTCGAGTGCCAGATGCACCGAGTCGTGGACGGTTTCGGTGAAAACAGCTTGATCGTCGGCTCTATCGTCGCGGCCCACGTAGCCAAGGACTGCGTGCGCGGACCCGACCGCGACGACGCGGACCTCATCTATCACGCGCCGCTGTTGGCGTACGTCTCGCCGCGGCGCTTCGCCTACATAAGGGAGACGCGCGCGTTTCCGTTTCCAGAGCAGTTCAAGCGTTGATGGAGCATCCAAGAGAAACGGTCGCCGATCGTATCCTCGGCCACTTGCGCGCGCGCCGCGCCGATTTCGTCTCCTACGTCGAGGAGCTGCTCCGCGCGGAGTCGCCGTCCACCGAGCCCCGCGCCTTCGCCGCGATACACCGCGCGCTCCAGCGCGGGCTCGACAGCGCGGGCTGCCGCGTCACGCACGTGCCCGGCCGTCGCAGCGCCGGCATGCTCTTGGCACTCCCGCGCGAGCGCAAGCGCGGCCGCGCTTTCCAGCTCGTCGCGGGGCACTGCGACACGGTGTGGCCCGCGGGCACGCTGCGCGAGATGCCCGTACAGATGGCCGACGGAAAGCTGCGCGGGCCGGGCGCCTTCGACATGAAGGGCGGCCTGGCGCAGGTCGTCTTCGCCTTGCACGCGCTGGACGTGCTGGACCTGGAGCCGGAGGTCACGCCCGCGGTCCTCGTCACTTCCGACGAGGAGATCGGCAGCATCGACTCGCAGTCCCTCATCGAGCGCCTGGCGCGGCGGGCGGATCGCGCGCTGGTCCTCGAGCCCGCGCTGGGCCTCGTCGGGAAGCTCAAGACGGCGCGGAAGGGAACCGGCCACTTCGACGTGGTCGTGCGCGGACGCGCGTCCCACGCGGGTATCGCGCCGGAGGAAGGCGCGAGCGCGATCCTCGAGCTCTCGCACGTGATCCAGAAGCTCTTCGCGCTCAACGATCCCAACCGCGGGGTGACCGTCAACGTGGGCACGGTGTCCGGCGGGCTGCGCTCGAACGTGGTGGCTCCCGAGAGCCGGGCGGCCGTGGACGTGCGCGTGCTTACGTGGGATGACGCGCGCAGTGTCGAGCGCGCGGTGGCGGAGATCATTCCCGTCACGCCGGGCGTGACCATCGAGATTGACGGCGGGTTCGATCGCAGCCCCATGGAGGCCACGCCGCGCAACCAGGTCCTGTGGCGCCTGGCCCGGAATCTCGGCGCCGACCTCGGAGTCGCCCTCGAAGAAGGCACCTCCGGCGGCGCCTCCGACGGCAACATCACCAGCCTCTACACCGCGACCCTCGACGGCCTCGGCCCCGTCGGCGACGGCGCTCACGCCAAGCGCGAGTACATCGACATCGACCGCACCCTCGAGCGCTGCGCGCTGCTCGCGCTCTTACTACTGGCGCCACCGGTGCGGGACGCTCACTCGCCGTCGGTGTAGAGCGCCTCGCCCTCACTGGAGCTTCTCGATAATCTCCTCAAGTTCGGGGAAGCGTCCTAACTTGAGTTTGGAGAAGACGAGTTTGCCGTCGCGGCGGATCTCGAAGGCGCCGCCGCCGGATTCGATCAGCTCGACGGTGACGCCGGGAATCGCTTTCTCGATCGCAGCCCTCAGACTGAGGGCTTGGGGGGAGTAGTTTCAGGCCACGCAGTATTCGATAGAGGTGCGCACGATCGCTCCTTTTCGTGGCGAGGGGGAGCACGGCCTTGACGCCGGGAGACTCCCGATCGCCTTCTTATTGCCTCTCTCATTGTATGGCGGCGTCCCGGGGCCGTCAAGCCGGCGGGTGGCTTCGGCGTTGCCGGAACGGACGCGAATGAATTAGCCTCTGCGTTCGATGGGTCTCACGCCTGCCATTCTCTTCGCGCTCGCGGGGTTTCTGCTGCTGGCCGGCGGCGGCGAGGTGCTCGTGCGCGGCGCCGTGTCGGTTTCGCGCCGCCTCGGAATTTCCACGTCTGTCATTGGTTTGACGGTCGTGGCCATGGCCACGTCGCTCCCGGAGCTGGCCGTCAGTCTCGTGGCGGCGCTGCGCGGCAACCCGGATCTCGCCGTGGGCAACGTCGTGGGATCGAACATCTTCAATTTGGCGGTGATCCTCGCGGTTACCGCCGTGCTCTTCCCGCCGCTGCGCTTCCGCGCCAACCTCATCCGCGTCGACGTCGCCTTCATGACGGCGACGATGGTGCTCGCCGTCGGACTCGCGCGCGACGGTGAGGTCGACTCGCGCGAGGGCGTGCTCCTGCTCGCACTCCTCGCCGGCTTTCTGGTCTACCGCGCGCGCAGCGCGCGCCGGCCCGACGTCCCGCACGGCGAGGTCGACGAGCGCGACATCGCCGCCGAGTTGGCGCCGCGCGACCGCTCGCGGCTCGGCGTGGCGCGCTCGTTCGCGCTCGTCTTCGCCGGGGCGGCACTCCTCACCGCCGGCGGCGAGCTGCTCGTGCGCGGGGCGGTCGTGATCGCCGAGATCGCGGGCGTCAGCCAGCGCGTCATCGCCGTAACGCTGGTGTCGGTGGGAACGAGCCTCCCCGAGCTGGCCACGTGCGTCATGGCCGGCGTTCGCCGGCACTCCGCCGTCGCCGTCGGCAACCTGATCGGCTCCAACATCTTCAACACGTGCGGCATCCTGGGCACGGTGGCGGTGACGCGAACGGTGGGCGTGTCGCACGCGTTCATCGCGCGCGACATGTGGTGGATGCTGGGGTTCTGCCTGGTCGCCATCGTGCCCGCGGTGGCGCGCGGCCGCGGGATCTCCCGCACGGACGGCGTCCTGGCGCTGGCGGCTTATGTCGTGTATCTGGCCACCCTGTTGTAGTAGGCTCGTCGCATGAGAATTCTCATCGTAGGCGCGGGGGACATCGGCTTCCAGCTGAGCAAGCGGCTGTTCCGCGAGCGCACGGACGTCACCCTGGTGGAGGCGAACCCGGCGCGCGCGCAGCTGGCGCGCGAGCAGCTCGACGCCATCGTGGTGGAGGGACACGGTTGCAGCGCGCGGGCGCTGGATGAGGCGGGGGTAGAGCATGCCGACCTGGTCGCCGCCATGACCGATAACGACGAGGTCAACATCCTCTCCTGCCAGCTCGCCAAGCGGCGTGGCGTGCGCACCACGGTGGCGCGCGTCCGCAACCCGGAGTTCATGTTGCCCGACTACCCGGTGCCGGCGAAGGAGCTCGGCGTCGACCATTTCATCCACCCCGAGAAGGAGACGGCCGACTCCATCGTGCGCCTCATCCGGCAGGCGCAGGCTACCGACGTGGTCGAGTTCGAGAACGGCAAGATCGTTCTCTTGGGCATGCGACTCGAAGAGGGCTCGCCGCTCCTGCGCAAGCCCCTGCACCGGCTCGCCGAGGAGTTCGGGGACCCGCCCTTGCGCATCGTCGCCGTCAACCGCCAGCAGCATACGATGATCCCGCGCGGAGACGACGAGATGATCCGCGGTGACCAGGTGTTCGCCATCTGCAAGCCCGACTACGTGTCCACGTTCGTCACGCTCAGCGGCAAGGCCGATATCCGCATCGAGGATGTCATGATCCTCGGCGGCGGGCTGGTGGGGCAGTTCGTCGCGCGCGAGCTGAGCAAGTTCGCCAACGTCAAGCTGGTGGAGAGCAACGCCGAGCGCAGCCGCGAGATCGCCAACATCCTGCCCGACACGCTGATCATTCAGGGTGACGGCACCGACATCGACCTGATGGCGGTGGAAGGCCTGCAGGACATGGACGCGTTCATCGCCGTGACGGGCGACGACGAGACCAACATCATCTCCACGCTGCTCGCCCGGCACCTCAAGGTCAAGCGCACGATCGCCCTGGTGAACAAGATCGAGTACCTGCCCATCACGCCGGGAATCGGAATGGATGCCGTGGTGAGCAAGCAGCTTCTCACCGTGAACGCCGTGCAGCGTTTCATCGAGGAGCAGGAGGTGGCGGCGATCGCGTCGGTTCCGGGCGTGAACGCGAGCATCATCGAGTACATCGTCGACAGCGAGGACAAGATCACCCGGAAGCCGCTCAAAGACATCCACTTTCCGCGCGACGCCATCGTCGGCGCGCTCATGCGCGGAGACGAGTACATGATCCCCGTGGGCAGCACGCGCTTCCAGGCGGGTGATCGCGTGGTCGTCTTTACGCTGTCCAGCGCGCTGGGCCAGGTGGAGAAGCTCTTCAAGTAGCGGCGGCAACGATGCGCATCGCCAGCGTTCTGCACGTCATCGGCTTCCTGCTCATGTTCCTCGCCGCAGCCATGCTGCTGCCGCTTCCGTTCTCGTTCTACTACCACGACGCCACCGCCACCGACCTGTTGATCAGCGCGGCCATCACGCTGCTCTGCGGTTTCGCCCTGTGGCGGGCTTCGAAGCTCCACCAGGACTTGCGCCCCAAGGAGGGCTTCGCCATCGTCACCTTCGGATGGCTCGCCTTCGCGCTCTTCGGCAGCCTGCCCTTCATGCTTTCCGGCGCCATCCCGTCGGTCACCAATGCATTCTTCGAGACGATGTCCGGGTTCACCACGACCGGCGCCACCATCCTGGAGGACATCGAGCGCGTGCCGCAGGGGATCCTGTTCTGGCGCAGCCTCACGCACTGGATCGGCGGCATGGGCATCATCGTTTTGTCGCTGGCCATCCTTCCGTTTCTCGGCGTGGGCGGCATGCAGCTCTACCGCGCGGAGCTGCGCTCCGCCGCCGACCGACTGACCCCGCGCATCACGGAGACGGCCAAGATCCTCTGGGGCGTGTACGTCGCCATCACCGCGGCCGAAGCGCTCCTGCTCCTCGCCGGCGGCATGAACCTGTTCGAGGCTCTCTGCCACGCTTTCGGCACCATGGCCACCGGCGGCTACTCGACGCGCAACGCGAGCATCGGCGGGTTTCACAGCGGCTACATCGACGTGGTGGTGATCTTCTTCATGATCGTGGCGGGCTCGAACTTCTCGCTGCACTACCGCTTCCTCAAGGGCGATTTCAAGGTCTATTTCCGCAACCAGGAGTTTCTCTTTTTTATCTCGCTCATCGGCCTGGCCACCGCCGCGGTCTGCGCGGACACGCTCCTGCATCACTACGACGACTTCGGCCACGGTCTGCGCGACTCGACGTTCCAGGTCGTCTCCATACTCACCACCACCGGCTACGGCACCGCCGACTACGAGCAGTGGTCCTTCAGCTCGCAGTTCGTGCTGCTCATGCTGATGTTCTTCGGCGGCTGCGCCGGCTCCACCGGCGGGGGCATGAAGATGTATCGAATCCACGTGGTCGTGAAGTTCGTATTCAGGGAGATCACCCGTCTCTTGCATCCCCACGCGGTCGTGCCGGTGCGCCTGGGAAAGGAAGCGGTCGATCGCGAGATCGTGGCCAACGTGATCGGCTTTTTCATCCTGTTCGTCCTCATATTCGTGGTGGGCGTGTACGTGATGTCCGCCATGGGCCTGGACATGCCCACCTCGTTCGGCGCGGTGGCGGCCTCGCTGAGCAACATCGGCCCCGGCTTGGGTGCGGTCGGTCCCACGGACACCTACGCGCACCTGCCCGCGGCCGGGAAATGGTTCCTGGCCGCCCTCATGCTCACCGGCCGCCTCGAGATTTTCACCGTCATCATCCTGTTCTCTCCCTCGTACTGGCGCAAATAGCCCGAGCCGCCCGGCCGGCCCTTGCGCCGGCGCCGACCGCGATGTAAGCTTCCGGGAGACCGCCCGTCGAATTGCCAACGCCGGGCCGGGGCCTGCCGACACCGGACTCCGTTGGGCGCCGCGCCGCCCCCTTCATCACCGGTCCCGCCCGCCACCGAAAGGACCCGGCCGTGCCCGCGCCTTCCCTCGATGCGACCCGCGCGATGATCGAGCGCTACCGCCACGTGCGCGCGTTCAGCGTCTCTCTGTGCGAGACCCTCGAGCCCGAGGATACGGTCGTGCAGACCATGCCCGACGTCAGCCCCACCAAGTGGCACCTCGCGCACACGAGCTGGTTCTTCGAGACGTTTCTGCTCGCGCCGTACCTTTCCGGTTATCGGTCGCCCGATCCGTTGTACGCGTCCCTGTTCAATTCGTACTACGTGGCGGTGGGGGAGCGGCACCACCGGCCGCACCGCGGACTCCTCTCACGCCCCACGCTGCGCGAGGTGGGCGACTACCGGCGGCACGTCGATACGCACATGGAACGCCTGCTCGAGGATGGCATCTCCGCCGAGTTCGAATCCGTGCTCGTCCTCGGTCTCAATCACGAGCAGCAGCACCAGGAGCTGATCCTCACCGACATCAAGCACGTGCTCGTCGCCAATCCGCTCGGCCCGGTCTTCCGCGCTCCCGCCGATGCGCCGCGCGAAGCGGCGACTCCCGCGCCCGTCGCATGGCGCGCGATCGAGGGCGGCGTGCGCGACCTCGGCCACGACGGCGAGGGCTTCGCCTACGACAACGAGGGCCCGCGCCACCGCGTGCACCTCGCACCGTTCGCGCTCGCGAGCCGGCTGGTGACCAATGGCGAGTACCGCGCGTTCATCGACGACGGCGGTTACGCGCGCCCCGAGCTGTGGCTCGACCTGGGCTGGCACACGCGCACCGCGGAGGGCTGGGAGGCGCCGCTCTACTGGGAGCGGCGCGACGGCGACTGGTGGATGTTCACGCTCTCGGGGATGCGGCGCGTAGCCGAAGACGAGCCGGTCTGCCACGTGAGCTACTTCGAGGCCGACGCCTTTGCGCGTTGGTCGGGCCGCCGGCTGCCGACCGAGTTCGAGTGGGAAGCGGTCGCCCAGGGCGTGCCCATCGCCGGCAACTTCGCCGATTCCGGCGCTCTGCACCCGCGGCCGGCGTCGCGCGCGGCGCCGCCCGATGCGCCGGCCCAGCTATACGGCGACGTGTGGGAATGGACGCAGAGCCACTACTCGCCCTACCCCGGCTACCGCCCGCCGGCGGGCGCCATCGGCGAGTACAACGGCAAGTTCATGTGCAACCAGTTCGTGCTGCGCGGCGGATCGTGCGCCACACCCGCCGGCCACGTGCGCCGCACCTATCGCAACTTCTTCCCGCCCGGCGCCCGCTGGCAGTTCACCGGCATCCGTCTCGCCGACGACGCATAGGAGTGGAGACGATGCCCGAACCTATTCGCATACACGACTTCGAGCCCGAGGCCCGCGACGTGCGCGAGGAGATCGTGGCCGGGCTCGGCGCGAAACCCAAGCAGCTTTCCGCCAAGCTCTTCTACGACGCGCGCGGCTCACGCCTCTTCGAACGCATTACGGAGCTGGACGAGTACTACCTCACGCGCACCGAGACGGCGATCATGACCGACCACGCGGCGGCGATGGCGACGCGCGTGGGG